>JBFGJU010000076.1:0-8376 GCA_041577035.1 Thermodesulfovibrionales bacterium
AAAATGCACCTCCTGCAAGAACGAGAGATCTATTGCCGGCGATGCAGGGGATAAAAAAAAGATACTGTCCTGAAGGAGCTTGAGAAATTTTCATTTCCCTTTCTGCCAGAGCAGTGCTAACTGATTTCTGGATGAACGTATAATACTCTGTCCGGCCCTCGGGAATACTGGATATGATCGACAGGACAGGGTCTTCATCTGTAGAAGGGGAAAGGGGTACCCCCTTGCTGTTATAAAAAGAAATTCTGATAGCGGCGAGTTCCGCCATTATCATCTGCAAAGCTGAAAAGTTTTCGATATTCAGTGGATCGGCATTCATAACAAGAAAAACTACCGTTAATTATATATCCTTTTCTTTCTTAAAGAAAGCTATAAAAAAGATGCTCTAAGAGCACATTCCTGCTGACATGAATATCTGCAGGTTCACAGGAATCATGGTTCTGTTACAGAGAGGATGACGAGAGAAGCCAGTTCCCGATAATTCCGTGTTGACCGACGCGAATAATGAGCGTTTCACACGGCTAACTCAGGATTCATCGCTTCAAAAGTGCGCATTATTTCCCGCTTTCTTCTCTTGTTCCAGTCCCTCCTACCATAATGTCCTGTTCTGTCATCGCCAGTGCTCAGCTCTATGGAGGCCATTGTCGCCAGGGTGTTCCTCCCTGTTTCGAATAATGGGAGGAATACCTCTGATCCGGCAGAAATCTGTTACCGTGATCGTTCGCTGGCACATGAAACGCAGATCGTGGATAGTGTGAAATCTCTCTGCCACAGGAATACCTACACGAGTTCGGTGTACGAAAGAGCATATCCCTGAACGTTTGTGATTGTCTGAGTACCCTCTGTTGTGAGGCGGTTAACGAGCATGGAGATTGTATGGCATTGTATTTTCGCTTTACCTTCGACTTGTCGGTTTTCATCAAACAAAGACCAAAATAATGAGACAGTCCGGTTGAACGGATAACCTCTTGTTGAAATGATATGCCTCATTTTTTATCCCATGCTCTCCGTTATTTGAATATATGTGTCATTTATTTGCAACATATGTGCCAGGGAGCTAAATCGTTATAAAGAAATCAATTAGCATATTTTTACGTTAAATCATGTATCCATGAAAAACAAAATGGCTCTGATAGCGTTACTATTGGATACAAAACTGTCAACCATAGAAATGTTTCTGCCCAAGAAGTACTGTATAGAACCACCACCTGTTCTTTCGATGAAGAGGTGAACGTTCATAACGGATAAAACGGTTCGAAAAGAATGCATCAAAAGTATATACAGCCGTTGGCATTCTTATCAGCTGCATGTCTCACGTCAGTGTGAGAGCTCAGGATTATGTTCACTGCCATACCGCAGTATAATATTTACCTTGAATAAATCACATTATCAGTCGGTGCTCGTAACGCCGACTTTTTGCCCTTGACAAAATTTTGAGTTCTTGATACTGTTATTTCATTCCTTGTATTTCTTCAAGCCATGGGTACGAAAGGGGGGAGGAGAATGACGAAAGCAGAGCTTATCGACAAGATAGCTTCTGGCGCTGGCCTCAGTAAAGCAGATGCTTCACGGGCACTGGATACAACGTTGGATGCAATAAAATCAACGCTAAAGAAGGGCCAGAAGGTCACCCTGGTAGGATTTGGAACTTTTTCAGTATCAAAAAGAAAAGCAAGAAAAGGTCGTAATCCAAAGACAGGTCAGGCCATAAACATTCCCGCAAGTAAAACGCCAAAATTTTCAGCAGGCAAGGCTTTAAAAGACGCAATAAAGAAATAATTTTCTTATTACTAAGCGATCCAAGGGACACGAGTACAGATTTGCCCCTTTATAACTCTTTCGTGTTAGGTCATATTACCCATTGAAAGGAACGATACGGCCTTCCCCTCATTCGCGCTGAAGTGAGCCTGTATGGTTTTGCCGCTTGAGAACAATAATCTTTTCATGAAGCGGCTTCGAATGAAAGAGAGCACGTCCGGGGGAACACATGCAATTACCTGTGGATGGAATCAATGCGATGCACGTTTATTGCCTGAAAAGATCGTCAAATTTCTTCTTCACATCATTTTTATCTGTTTTCGAAGTCTTCTGCCCACTGTCCATAAAGATAAAATAATCGCAAAAGTTTGCCTTATCTCTTGTTCTCTGGAATTCTGCCTTCGGCTCGATACATTTATTATGTGAAGACGCTGAGTAGAATTTGCAGTTGACACATATATGAAGATCACCGCCGCATGAAGGACAGGTTGCACTTCTTGAAAAATATTTATCGATAACAATCGTTTTATTGCATAATGCGCACACGTTCATTCCTTCAAAACCTCCTTTCTCCATTGTATCAGACCCGCAGCTAATGACAACATCTACCGCATAGAAAACAATTTACAGTCATAACAAGTATATCTCCGGAATTCAAAATTTACAATATTCTGTATTTGTTTGACATCATCGTGAAACCATGATATTTTGAATGAGAAAATGACAAAAGGAGGTTATGCAATGGCCTGCAAATCAAAAAGCAGTAGGTGTAAGACAGCGAAAAAATCCTCAAAAAAGACTGCTTCAAAATCTTCCAAGAAGACTAAAAAGAAATAGCAAAAAATGTTTTTCATGACACCGGGAAGGGATGACGTCCGTCATCCCTTTTTTTTCATCTGCCATAACGCACACAGAATGAGTATTATTGTTCAGGGAACAACACATATTATTCGTTCTGACCATCCTTAAATGTGATACAATCTAGAGGTGTTCCGGGAAGAGCTGGATAATCTTTTGCAGAAGAACCTGGTGCGTCAGCTCGTGTCGCGAGCGTCTGCTCAGGGAGCACGGGTCACGATCGGTGGTCAAAGATATATCAATTTTTCCTCTAATGACTATCTCGGCCTTTCTCACCATCCTCTCGTTGTTGCATCGGTGAAAGCAGCGCTTGATACATATGGTTTTGGTTCTGGAGCTTCGAGACTGCTTGCCGGGGGTACCGTCTTACACGAGAAACTTGAGGCCGAAATCGCAGATTTCAAAGGCACTGAGGACGCACGGGTGTTTAATTCCGGGTATGCGGCAAATATCGGTATGATACCGGCAATCGCACGTGAAGGTGATGTAATTTATAGCGATGAACTGAATCATGCAAGCATCATCGACGGGTGCAGGTTAAGCAGGGCAAAGACCGTGATCTTCAGACATGGCGACATCACCATGCTTGAAGAACTCGTCAGGAAAGAACAGGGGCAAAGAAAGGTAATTATTACAGACTCCATTTTCAGCATGGACGGTGACCTTGCGCCGCTTGGCGACATTTATCAGATTTGTCGCGAACATGGGGTGCTATTGTATCTGGACGATGCGCATGGGACAGGCGTTCTTGGAGACGGCAGGGGCGCCCGAGACCATTTCAATCTCCCTTCAGAGCCCTGGGTCATCCAGATGGGCACATTCTCAAAGGCCCTGGGCTCGTATGGTGCTTTCGTCGCAGGTAGCAGAGAAACGATTCATTGGATATCCCAGACAGCCCGCAGCCTTATATTTTCCACAGCCCTTCCCCCATGCGTTATCTCCGGCTCTCTTGCGGCGCTCAATCTCCTAAGAAAGGGAGACTGCCTCATACAAGAACTCTGGTCGAACAGGAAACAACTGGCAGAAGGCCTTAGCCGCCTCGGCTATGATATAAAAAAAAGTGCATCGCCGATTATACCCATCATGACCGACACTATACAGGATGCCACCAAAATAGCAGCGGAGCTGTTCAAACAGGGGATATATGTACCTGCGATACGGCCGCCGACCGTTAATACGCCACGGTTGCGACTGACCGTAACCTCGGAACATGATCCGGATGATCTGGCATTATTGCTCAGAAGACTGGGAAGCCTGCAGGAATAGCAGAAAACCCATTATTGCACAGGAAATTCAAATATACAGGACACGTTGCCTTCGGCCAGGCTCTGCTTCAAGGTAGCTCGCTGGCTGATCAGCTCTTTATAGAGATCGAGTTCATGCCTGCACATATCCTGATATTCAACCGCGATCTCTTTTATCGGACAATTATAGTTAATCAAATGATAGTGACCGTTGTTTCTGGTTACATCAACGAGGTAGCCTTCAGATTCAAGCACATCCTGTAACTTATGAATCCGCCCAATCATATCGGAGGTACCATGCAGGGCATCATTGCAGGTTTGCAGGATGCTGTTCTTTCTCCACATAAATATCGTCTGGATATCTATGGTGCCATCATAGTGTTCAACATTTTTCAGGATATCTAAAGCAAAACGATTATATGATCTCGGGAACAATTTTTCAGCTTCTTCAGTCAGACTGTATATAAAAACAGGCCGTCCGATGCCGTGTTTTTGGGACTGAAATGTTACATATCCTTTTTTCTCGAGCGCAAGGAGGTGCTGCCGGATTCCCATGGGAGTGATATTCAGATGCTTTTTCAAGGCGTTAATCGACATACCGCCATTTTTCTTTAATAGCAGGATTATACTCTTCCGGGTTGAATTCTGCTCCATGGCCCCCTCTCGTACAACCATAGCAAATATTGCTATATTTGTAAATATCTTTTTCTCTTTTCACATTGCACGCTCACGTGCTACTATTCTTAATAGGGGATGGCTCTGCGGTAAAAGGTGCGGATATATTGCAAGGGAACGGATATCCCATTAATACGCACGGGGGCCGATCCAGTACTATTGAATGTTATTTTGAATCTTCATTGCCTGGTTATTTACAATACTATAAAGGAGCGTAATCATGATAACGGGAAAAGAAAATGTTTTGCAGGCACTTATTGAGGCCTATCTCATGGAAAAAGGGACCAAGGAATTCTATGCCGCTGCAGCGAAGAAAATGGAAAACATAACAGCCGCGGATGCGTTCAAAACACTTACCGGCTGGGAAGATAAGCATATGGAGTATATTCAGACACTCTATCAGGCTCTGGAAGATGATCGGGATTTATTTTCTTTTCAGGAATTTATGAATAAAACGGAAGCACCCGAAACCGAAGCAGGGATTCCCGTGAAAGATTTGGAGGCCAAACTGGAAGAACAGACCTTCGCTGATGAAAACAGTGCGCTTGAAATGGCTCTGTCAATAGAAGGTAAGGCATATAATCTGTACAGAAGGTTTTCCGAACAGGCCTCTGATGCCAATGCCCGGGTGGCTTTTAAAGAGATGATGGAACAGGAATTACGTCATATCGATTACATCAAGGAAATGAGGGAAAATATTGTTAAAACTTCGTGATGGAATTGTTGAGTTATACAAAAAGGTCTCTACCTCTTTGCCTCCTGACGTGGAAGAAGGCCTCAAACAGGCGTTCTCGAATGAGCAGGAGGAGACAAAAGCTAAATCAGCCCTGGGCATAATCCTCGAGAATATAAAGATGGGACGTGATACGGCACGGCCTATCTGTCAGGATACCGGAGTGCCGGTCTTTTTTATAAAAGTCCCGGCAGGGCTGAGCCAGATTGATATAAAAAATACGGTCCTGGATGCCACGCGGATTGCCACTGAAAAAATACCGTTGCGGCCAAATGCTGTTGATATTCTTACGGAAAGAAATTCCGGCGACAACACCGGCATTGGCTTTCCGATCATATACCTGGAAGAAACAGAGAAAAGCACGCTATCCATTGATCTCATGCTCAAGGGAGGAGGCAGTGAAAATGCCGGACAGATGTACAAGCTTCCGGCTTCTGATTTGAATGCTCAGCGTGATCTTGATGGTGTCAGCAAATGTGTTTTGGATGCGGTCCAGAAAGCTCAGGGAAGAGCATGTCCGCCATATCTTCTCGGCGTTGGTGTCGGCGCGTCAAAAGACCAGGTCACCCGTCTTTCCAAAGAACAGCTTATGCGAAAGCTGAATGACAAAAACAAAATTGAAGAGCTGGCAAAGCTCGAGTCAGATCTTTTAAGAAACATTAACAGGCTCGGGATCGGTGCCATGGGATTTGGAGGAAATGTCACAGCCTTAGGCGTTAAGATCGGTGTTAATCACCGTCACCCGGCTTCATACTTTGTTGATATATCAATGGGCTGCTGGGCAACACGAAGGGGACGCCTGATATGGTAGCCTCGATAAATCTTACGGTTCCTCTGTCAACAGAAGATGTCCGCTCATTGAAAGCAGGAGACTTTGTACAGCTCAGCGGGCAGATCGTAACCGGCAGGGACAGGATGCACAAGTTTCTTCTGGAGCAGAAGCCGCGCGCGGAAGAAATTCCATTTCAATTATCCGGAAGCGTTCTGTACCACTGCGGTCCTCTTATACAAAAAAGTGGGGGGGAGCAGCAAATAATTGCCGCGGGACCAACAACAAGTATGCGCGTTGAAATGTATGCTGCTGATGTGATAAAGGAATACGGATTGAAGGGAATTATTGGAAAAGGCGGCATGGGCCGGAAAACCCTTCAGGCGTTACAGAAGAATAGCTGTGTGTATTTCCATACGATTGGAGGTGCCGCCGTATATCTTGCGGAGAGAATAAAAAAGATACTGGGGGTATGGAAAATGGATGAGTTCGGCGCTGCAGAGGCCATGTGGCATTTAGAGGTAGAAAACTTTCCTGCTATGGTAACCATGGATGCCCATGGGAATGATCTACATCATGACATTGAGAATATGTCGCTAAAAAATTTCGCTGAATTTATCGCCGGGGAAGACAGGAAGGCTGCAAAATAATTCTGCTGACCGGGATAGCTTAAAAACGGGATAGGCTCCTCGACTATTAACGAATGCAGAAATCATGATAGTAATAGCGGGTGCAACAGGTTTTGTCGGAGGGCATCTCACGCATCACCTCATGTCCAGAGGAGAGCGGATAAAAGGCTTTGCCCGTTCAGAACAGTCTGCGCAGGTGCTTTCCGATAAAGGAATTGAGGTAATTCGCGGCGATATTACGGTAAAAGAGACACTACACAAGACCCTCGATGCCGATGATTTTGTCATTCATCTGGTCGGGATTATAGAGGAAAAAGGCAGTGCCACATTTCGTTCGATACATGTTGATGGAACTGCCGCGTTCATTAAAGAGGCTCAGAGAGCCGGGGTGCGTCATTTCTTCTATCAGTCCGCGCTCGGTGCTGATCTTAATTCATGGTCGGGTTATTTAAGAACAAAGGCAGAGGCTGAAGAGATTGTCAGGAACAGCGGCCTTCAATACACGATATTCAGACCCTCACTCATCATCGGTCCCTGGGACGGATTTACTAAAAAGCTGATTGACATGTTAAAGATGTCACCGGTAATACCTATACCCGGAGAAGGCGCTGCGCGATTTCAACCGATCTTCATAAAAGACTGGCTCAGCTGTGTTGACAAAGTCATTGCAGAACCAGATCATTATAATTCGATATTTGAAATCGGAGGCCCTGAACATATATCGTACAAAGAGATTGTAACTATCCTTGCAAAGGCCGCTGGATATCAGAAGCCGGTGTTTCAGATACCGATGGGAATCATGAAGCTTGCGACATCGCTCTTCTCCATGCTTCCCGTTGCCCCTCCCATAACATCAGATCAGCTGAGGCTGCTCGAAACGGACAATATCGGTAACCTGAATGCCGTTAAAGAATTTTTTGGTTTTCAGCCTGTCCCTTATGAAGAGGCCATAAAATCATTTATTTGACGATAAGGACAGCACAGTGGGCATGATCGATGATTTTTGCCGAAACACTGCCCAGGAGAAATTTTGATGCACCGTGTCTTCCATGGGATCCGGTGATGATGAGATCAGCCTTGATCCTCTTTGCTGTCTTGAGTATCTCCTCAGCAGCATCACCCTGTTTTATTACCGTTTTTACGGTCCGTAACTGAGGCGCTCTTTTCTGAATTTTCTGCATTGTTTTTTCAGCGTCCGTTCGGATTTTCTCGAGAATCCCCTTTTGGTCTACCTCCAATAACTCCGTGAGATAGAGCTCGGGCGCCACTGTCATTATGGTTACTGCTGAATGAAACTTTTCTGCTATCTCAAATGTTTTCTTTAAAGCCATTTCAGACGACTTTGACCCGTCATATGCCAGCAGGATCTTTTTCACCGCTACCCCTCCTTTCTCTTATTCGATATTGTACCAGAATTCCTCTGTTTCTTTTTTTATTGGCAAATGGTAGCAAATAATGTATACTAATTGATTCGTGTTGAGACTGCGTTGAAAGGAGACGTATCATGGAAAATCGAAATTATTATTTTACTTCTGAATCAATTACCGAGGGCCATCCTGATAAAATAGCGGATCAGATATCAGACGCCATTCTTGATGCCATATTAGCGCAGGATCCTGTTGCCCGGGTTGCCTGTGAGACCCTTGTTACGACGGGGCTCGCTTTTGTGTCTGGTGAAATTTCCACGACATGTTACGTGCAGATACCCGA
>JBFGJU010000077.1:0-8340 GCA_041577035.1 Thermodesulfovibrionales bacterium
ACCGGCTCATAGCCGAGTGCATAGACAATCTGCATATCAGAAGCAAAACGATCGGTATCGCACCTGTCGGCTGCGCTGTTTTTGCCTACGATTATTTTAATTTTGACATTCTCGAAGCAGCTCATGGCAGACCACCTGCCGTAGCCACAGCACTGAAACGATTACAACCGGATAATATTGTTTTTTCATATCAGGGCGATGGTGATCTCGCTGCTATCGGCACGTCTGAAATAATCCATGCAGCTGCGCGTGCCGAAAACATCTCTGTTTTTTTTGTTAATAACGCTACATACGGAATGACCGGAGGGCAGATGGCACCAACTACGATTTTAGGGCAGCGCACAACAACAACCAGCGAGGGGCGCGATGGTGCAGCTTCAGGGTATCCCCTTCGTATTGCTGAACTGCTTTCGACTATTACCGGCGCTTCATTTATTCAACGAGTTTCACTCGATTCATATAAGAATATCATCACTGCCAAAAAAGCTATTAAGAAAGCATTCGTATATCAGATGGAATACAAGGGATTCAGTTTAGTGGAACTGCTGTCCGCATGTCCGACCGACTGGGGGATGTCACCGAAGGCATCAATGGACTGGATACATTCAAGATTATCCCAGGAGTATCCCCTCGGCGTCTTCAAAGACAGATTCAAGGAGAACATATAAGCTGGAAACAAGAATTATCATAGCAGGATCTGGCGGTCAGGGGGTTCTTTTTATGGGTAAGATCCTTGCGATGGCAGGAACTCTTGCTGAGAAAGACGTGACGTGGTTTCCATCGTACGGAGCGGAAATGAGAGGCGGCACGGCTAACTGTACGGTGATCATTTCGGATGACATGATCGGATCCCCGGTTGTTGTAAGACCCCATCTGCTCATTATCATGAACACGTCATCCCTGGACAGATTTCAGGGCAGGCTTGCGAAGAAGGGGCTTCTTCTCTTCGATTCTTCGCTCATAAAATCCCCGGTGCTCCGACAGGATATAAAGGCTTTCCCTGTTCCAGCAACGAAAATTGCCGGTGCACTGGGGCATACCAAGTCAGCAAATATGGTAATGCTCGGAGCCCTGATAGCTCAGACCGGAATTGTAAGCAAGTCGTCTATTGTCCATATATTTGAAACGAGTTCGCACATGTGGAAAAATGCCGGGTCCAAGATTAACATACACGCATTTTCTGAAGGGATAAAATATATTGAAAATAAGAAAAGCTAACATGGCTGATATTTCATCGGTTCACTGGCTGATAAATGATTATGCACGGAAAGAAGCAATGCTTCCCCGCTCGATACAGGAGTTATACGAGCATGTCAGGGATTTTACTGTTCTAGAGGACAAGGGGAAGGTGCGGGGTGTATGTGCTCTCCACGTGCTGTGGGAAGATCTTGCTGAAATCCGTTCACTGGCACTTTCCCGCACGTACCGAAACATCGGGATCGGGAAGAAATTGATACAACGCTGTATATCTGAAGCAAAATCCATAGGGATAAAAAGGGTGTTTGTTCTGACGTATCATCCGGATCTTTTTAAAAAAAACGGTTTCGAATATGTAGATAAATCAGAACTTCCGCAGAAGATATGGGGAGACTGTGTACGGTGTCCTAAATTCCCTGACTGTGATGAAACCGCGCTCATCCGGAGTCTGTGAAGGGCTGAATACGACGGGGTAGTTTCTCACTATCACGTCGTGTTATCATGGTAACCTTAACCGTTAATATCAGGAAAAGGTGGCCCGGGCTTGGCAAACAGGAATCCCTGTCCAAATCGGACGCCTATCTCTTTTAAGGCATTCAGTTCGCCAACGGTTTCGATCCCCTCCGCAATGACTGTTGACCGCATCTGCCTGGACAGCCCCACAATAGCCTTGATAAGTTCCTGCTTAAGAATATTCTTATCGATTTCACGAACAATGGAGATATCAAGCTTTATGTATTGAGGCTTAAGCTCAACAACCGTCTCGAGGCTCGAATACCCTGCTCCGGTGTCATCCACAGCAATAGCAAAGCCCATGTCAGCATAGTATTGCGCAGCTTCCATGAAAAGGTCATACTGTTCAATCGCCTGTCGTTCCGTCACCTCAAGCACGATAGTGGAAGGATCCAGACCCAAATCTCTCAGGCAATCACGCAAATAGACATCCCGGAACTTAGGGTCAAGAACAGCAGATGGCAGACAGTTGACAAACAGTTTCAGTCCGGGCGACAGGCCTTTCGCATTCTCAAGCGCCTTCTTTCTGCACAGCTGGTCCAGCTCAAAAAGAAGGTCAGCATCTTCAGCAACGTCGAACAATATATACGGATGTTCGTACTCTGTCCCGGCAGGACCGCGGGTAAGCGCTTCGTAGCCAATAACCGAATTGTTCGTAAGATCCACAATAGGATGGAAGAATGTTCTGATGCTCTCTTTTAATATCAGTTCCTGCAGTTTCTCTTTATTTCTCATCAGTCTTTTGAAATCCTGATAAGTCGACATCAATTTGGCATCCTCAATAAGCTTGTTCATGAGCCGTTCATCACGGATCAGGGGGTTGTGAATGACCACAGCATACCCGACCACAATCTTCGGTCTTCCCCTGAGATACTGGAATGTTATCGATGTGATGCTATCGTTGAGATATTCAGTAATCCTGTCACAGAGGTTTTCAAGATCAGTGGGAGAAAATTCCAGGTCCTCCCGCTTCTTTGAGAGGAATATGATATACTCATCACCCGCAACTTCAGTTGACGCAATAATATCATCTTTCCTTATCTGCTTCCCCTTGAGATCATTCAGCACGACGTGTATTTTCTTCAAAATATCCATATACACTTTCTTGCCGAAATGCTTTTCTATATTATTCAGTTTTGAACAGTTGATATAGAGGGCTGAGAGCGCGTTGTTATTGATAAAGGCGGAGTTTACCTCTTCACTCACCTCCTGATACGACGGAATGATACTCTTATGTTTCGGCTTATTCATGATTGATTATAGTATATCGGAATATTCAACACAAATGAACCGTGAGATGCCAGCGGTATCCCTGTTACTCCTCCTTGAGCAGTTTATATTCAATGCTGTCCACCAGTGCCTGATATGAGGCCTCAATAATATTTACTGAAACCCCTACCGTTGACCATCGCTTTTCATTATCACCGGACTCTATCAAGACCCGTACACGAGCTCCGGTTCCCTTCCCCGCAGTAAGTACGCGCACCTTGTAATCAAGCAGTCGTACTGCTGTTAGCTGTGGATAGAATCGTTCAAGGGCTTTTCTCAGTGCGTTATCAAGAGCATTGACAGGGCCGTTTCCCGTCGCGGCAGTATGCTCAACATGCCCGCTGACCCTGAGCATTATCGTGGCTTCACTGAGCGGATCTTCACCTTCCTTCCGTTTCTCAATAATAACCCTGAAACCGATAAGGTCAAAAAATCTTTTATGCAATCCAAGCGCCTTCTTCATAAGCAATTCGAACGAAGCCTCAGCACCTTCGAACTGAAATCCCTGATTTTCGAGTTCTTTCAGATTGGTAACAATGTCCTGCAACTGCACTTTGTCCTGTTTCAGGGGTATGCCAAATTCCTCAGCCTTTCTCAAAATATTGCTTCTTCCCGCGAGGTCAGATATAAGAATACGCTGTGAATTACCGACCAGTTCAGGTTTAATATGCTCATATGTTTCAGATCGCTTTCTTATGGCGCTTACATGAACTCCTGCCTTATGCGCAAAGGCGCTATCACCGGTATACGGCTGACGCTTGAAATGTCTCAAATTCGCAATCTCGTTAACAAATCTCGAGACCTCTCTCAGCTTTTTCAACTGTTCTGTTGTTATACATTTCACCTTCAGTTTTAATTGAATATTGGGAATGATAGATATGAGATTTGCATTACCACATCTCTCTCCCAACCCGTTTATGGTCCCCTGCACATGGACCGCTCCAAATTCAACGGCGATTATGGAATTGGCAACAGCGCAATCAATATCATTATGCGCATGCATTCCAACGGGCGTATGGAAATGCTTCACGACTCTCTTGACCGTCTCCCGGATCGCCGTTGTAATGGTCCCCCCGTTCGTATCACAGAGAACCAGACAGTCAGCCCCCGCATCCTGAGCAGCTTTCAGGCACGAGAGTGCATAGTCAGGGTTATGTGCATAGCCGTCAAAAAAATGTTCCGCATCAAATAAAACCGTTTCAGCACGCTTTTTCAGATATGAGACAGTGTTGTAGATAAGCTCAAGATTTTCATTACGGGAAATCTTCAATGCCTCTTTCACATGAAAATCCCAGGACTTACCAAAAATAGTTATTGCCGATGTTTCGGCATCGAGCAGTGCCTTTATATTTTTGTCATGCTGAGGCTTTTTCCCGGGTCTATGCGTGCTTCCGAATGCAACCAGACGAGAATGCCTGAGCTTCACCTTTCTTGCTTTTTTAAAGAAGGCAATATCTCTTGGATTGGATCCCGGCCAACCACCTTCAATATAATGCACTCCCAGATCATCCAGCTGTTCCGTAATTCTCAGCTTGTCTTCTACAGAAAAAGATATATCTTCAGATTGCGCTCCATCCCTCAGGGTAGTGTCATATATTTCGATTGTCTTTCTTTTCATAATAGATACGTGTTAGTGCTTCACAAGGTCAAATGCATCATGCAGCACCCGAACCGCAAGCTCCGTAAACTTAGCGTCAATCACACATGATATTTTTATCTCAGACGTGCTTATCATCATAATATTGATATTATGATGCGCCAGCGTCTGAAACATTTTTGATGCAACTCCTGAATGTGCCTTCATACCTACACCAACGAGAGACACTTTGCTTATGTCTTCATTTACATCCACCTTCTTTGCCCCGAGTTCCCGGGCTGCACGCTCAGACACCTCCAGAGCTTTCTTCGTATCAGAGGTCTGGACGGTAAATGATATGTCTGCAGATTTGCCATCGCTACTGATATTCTGAACGATCATATCAACAATGATGTCCGAAGAAGCGACCTCATGAAACAGCTGGGCGGCAATTCCGGGTTTATCAGGTACGTGTACAATGGTAAACCTGGCCTGGTTTTTATCATAGGCAATGCCTGACACAAGTACGTCTTCCATATCCTTATCCTCCTTGGTAACCAGGGTCCCTGGATTATCTGAAAAACTCGAGCGCACGATAATAGGCATATTATTTTTCATGGCAAATTCAACAGAGCGCGTCTGGAGTACCTTTGCCCCGAGACTTGCAAGTTCGAGCATCTCTTCATACGAAATCTTATCTATTTTTCGCGCTTCTGTAACAATGTTCGGATCTGTTCTGTAGACACCTTCTACATCCGTATAGATTTCACACCGGTCAGCATTGATTGCAACGGCCACCGCAACCGCCGAGAGATCAGATCCTCCTCTCCCGAGTGTGGTAACCTCAGTCCCATCCTCTGTTATACCCTGAAATCCGGCAACCACGATGATATATCCTTCGTCAAGGGCCTCGAGGATGCGATCACACGATATTCGTGCGATCCTCGCTTTCGTATGAACCGTATCGGTCATAATACCTGCCTGCCTGCCGGTCAGAGACCGTGCCTTAAACCCTAATGCCTCGATGGCAAGTGCTGTCAGGGCACTGGTTACCCGCTCTCCCGAGGAAAGCAGAAGGTCCATTTCCCTCTCATTCGGCCGGCCCGATATCTGATGAGCAAAATCAATCAACTTATCCGTTTCTCCCGACATTGCAGACACAATAACGACAATCTTATCTCCCTGACGGGCAGCATTGACTACACGTCCGGCCACTGCCTTAACCCTTTCAACATTCGCTACGGATGTTCCGCCGTATTTATGCACTATGAGAGCCAACCAGACCTCCAGACCAGAAGCTGCGCAGACACCCTCATACCCCTACGCATCGTCATGAGCCGGTAAAGAGCTCCCCGTTTATGAACGAATCCATTAAACGAAAGCCCTCTTCCATAACAACTGCATCATCATAATCACCAATGCCTTCATCAAATGTCATGTCTTTATTCTCTCTGACAGCAGAATTGTCAAACATGACAAACGGTACCGGGGCATCAGTATGCGTTTTCAGTGCTACAGGAGTTGGATGGTCGGGCAAGAGTAAAATTCTATACTTCTCAAAGGATTTCATTCCCGCCATTACCTTACCAACAACTCGTGTATCAAAATCTTCGATGGCCCTGATCTTATCCTCATACGCACCAGAATGACCCGCTTCATCAGGGGCTTCAACATGCACATAAACGAAATCGACATCCCGTAAGGCTTTGAGGGCAGCCTCCGCCTTTCCTTCATAGTTGGTATCGAGATAGCCGGTAACGCCGGGCACGTTAAGTATCCTGAACCCCGCATATATGCCCAATCCCTTCGTGAGGTCAACTGCGGAAACAAGGGCACCTTCGAGCGAATATTTATCCCTGAATGCCGGCAGAGAAGGTTTCTTCCCCTGCCCCCAAAGCCAGATGCTGTTCCCGGGCCGTTGACCGTTGTTTATTCTTTTCATGTTTACCGGATGTCGCGCAAGCACAGAAAGCGAATCCATCATAATCTTTCTGAGGACTTCCTCTCCTTTACCCACAGGAAGGTAATCCATAATGTCTTTGCCGATGATGTCGTGCGGCGGTACGCACTCAACCTCGATCGCCCCTTTGGACCATATCATCAGGTGTCTATAACTTATCCCCGGATAAAATGCGATTGAATCAGATCCTAATTCCTTATGTATTTCATCCATAAGCACTCGGGACTCCTCCGTCGTAATATGGCCAGCACTGTAGTCTTCCATAATGGCCCGTCTTCTGTCGGCATTATGTTTGAGTGTAACAAGATTACATCGGTACGCAACATCATCTTCAAGGAGTTCTATGCCCATGCTGGCGGCTTCAAGCGGAGCCCGTCCTGAATAATATTCTGATGGGTTATATCCGAGAATACTTAAATTCGCGATATCAGAACCCGGATGCATACCCTGCGGAATCGTTCTTACCATACCATACACACCCTGCTGCGTTAACACATCCATAGAGGGTGTTCGCGCATACTGGAGTGGTGTCTTATCACCTAAGTCCCCGAGTGGCATATCAGCCATGCCGTCACCTATCAATACAACATATTTCATGCAATACGTGTTATAACATCCTCAATCACTTCCAGATCAGCAGCCATTCTCGACGGTTCTTTCGAAACCCTGAAAACAGTATCCGGATCCTTGAGCCCATTGCCTGTCAGGGTACACACAACGGTATCGCCGGGGGCAAAAAAACCTTCCTTATGCAGTTTTATGACACCGGCAAGAGATGCCGCAGATGCCGGTTCACAAAATATTCCTTCAGAAGAGGCTACCAGACTATAGGCACTAAGAATATCATCGTCTGTAACCATATCTATCCTTCCACCTGATTCTTCCTGAACAGTCAAGGCCTCCTTCCAACTGGCAGGGTTGCCAATTCTGATAGCGGTAGCAACCGTTTCAGGCTGTTCGATCTTCTTGCCCCGCACAATGGGAGCAGCCCCTTCAGCCTGAAACCCCAGCATAACCGGCACAGCAGCTGTCCTGCCGGCCTCGTGATACTCTTTGTATCCCTTCCAGTAGGCGCAAATATTACCGGCATTACCAACCGGCAGGGCATGATACTGCGGAACAGACATGAGCTGATCGCATACCTCAAAAGCACCTGTTTTTTGTCCTTCCAATCTGAAGGGATTAATTGAATTCACCATGGTAATAGGATACCGTGAAACAAGGGCTTTTACGATATTCAGGGCATCGTCAAAATTTCCGTCAATCTGCATAACATGGGCGCCATGTATAATCGCCTGAGAAAGCTTTCCCCGTGCTATTTTGCCTTCAGGGATAATAACGATCGCCGTGAGTCCGGCCCTGGCCGAGTACGCTGCAGCCGCTGCTGATGTATTTCCCGTAGAGGCACAGATAATCGCTTTTGCCCCGGCCTCCACGGCTTTTGATATGGCAAGTGTCATGCCCCGGTCCTTGAATGATCCCGTGGGATTCGAACCTTCGAATTTAAAATAGAGTTCAAGGTCGAGCCGGGCCCGTGCACAGAAATGACCGGCTTTTATCAGAGGGGTATTGCCTTCGTGCAATGTTATGACCGGTGTTTCATCCGTAACAGGGAGAAAATTCCGATACTCGTTAATTATTCCGAACCATGACACGTATTCACTCGTCTCCTGTCGTTTCAAAATTCTGTTATATCTCTTTACTCTTTTTATTCCGATGGGTACTCAGCGGAGATCTTTCTTACTCAATAATGTCGCCTTCGACGAGTTCCACATCAATACCTTTTTCCTTCAACCAAAGAATCCCATTTTCCAGATTGGTATCC
>JBFGJU010000078.1:0-8295 GCA_041577035.1 Thermodesulfovibrionales bacterium
AAGATATCGATCAGTTCTCCGGTAGGAAGGGCCCTGATCGGCAGGGAAGAGGGTGATACGGTTATTATTCATGCCCCCGCAAGAAAAATAGAGTATGAAATTGTCGAGATAACCTTTGAGTAGATACTTTTCGGCAACGATTACGGCAAACCTTTCCTTGAATTCCCGTCACTGCCTTATGGAATTGACGTCCCCAGAAAATGAAAATCAGGCCCTGCCCGGACAGTTTTATATGCTTGGCGCGGGACAGGGATATGATCCACTCTTAAAGCGTGCGTTCAGCCTGTTCAGAAATACACCTGACGGTTTTCAAATTCTGTACCGTATTCAGGGAAGAGGGACGTCGCTCATGCGTGACATGAAAGCGGGTACGAGCGTTGAAGTGCTGGGCCCGCTCGGCAGGCCCTATCCTGAACCCTCAAAAAAGCAGACCCCCCTGGTCATTGCCGGGGGAGTGGGTCTTGCCTCTGTTTTTTCCCTTGTTGAAAAATTTCCGAAACAGGCCTATATGCTGTATGGAGCACGTTCTGGAGAAGACCTTTTTTCTGTCACAGAGCTCAGGGATGCGGCGCGTGACCTTCTCCTGAGTACGGATGACGGCTCACTGGGGAAAAAAGGAACCGTTATGGATAGCTTACATGAATTGGTTTCAACTCATGCGACACTTCTGAATGAGCGCCTGATCATGTACGCATGCGGCCCGGAGCAGATGTTACGAGAAGTTTCTCAGTTTGGAATGGCTCATAATATTCAGACATACATTTCCTTTGAAGCGCACATGGCGTGCGGAGTGGGTGCCTGTCTCAGTTGTGCAGTCGCTGTAAAAAAGAAGAAGAGTAAACAGAAAAGCCAGCAGGACAATCAGCCGGTTTATAAAAAGGTCTGTACCGACGGTCCGGTTTTTGATGCTCGAGAAATTGCATGGTGAGAACTGATACGGTACAAAGAACAGGTGAGCGACCATGAGCAGGCTGGATGTTCAGATAGGCTCCATGCATTTAAAAGCTCCCGTGGTAAGTGCCTCAGGCTGTTTTGGATACGGTGAAGAGTATTCAGAATTTATTGACCTGAACAGGCTTGGAGCGGTTGTTGTAAAGGGTATTTCGCTGAAGCCGATGCATGGTAATCCGCCACCGAGAATATGCGAAACTCCGTGCGGCATGCTGAACTCGATCGGTCTGCAGAATGTCGGCCTCAAGGTATTTCTTAAGGAGAAACTGCCTTTTTTGAGAACGTTTGATACAAAAGTTATCGTTAATATTCTCGGTAATTCCCTGAAGGATTACGAAAAACTTGCCAGATCGCTTGATGATGCCGGCGTGGATGCGATTGAATTAAATGTTTCATGTCCGAATGTACGGAAAGGCGGGATATGGTTTGGTACGGACCGGAAGATGCTGGGCAAACTCGTGTCCGCGATAAAAGCATCATTGCAGCATTCAGTGCTCATTACGAAGTTATCGCCGACGGTTTCTGACATTGGCGAATTCGCGCAGATTGCCGAGGATGCGGGGTCAGATGCTGTATCGTTGATCAATACCATTCCGGGCATGGCTATTGATATCAATACCCGAAAACCGAAAATAAGAAATATTATAGGAGGGCTTTCAGGGCCGGCGATTAAGCCGATAGCATTACGGATGGTGCATGAAACATATAAAAGTGTCACGATCCCGATCATCGGCATGGGTGGCATTATGAACGCGTCTGACGCTCTGGAGTTTATCATTGCCGGGGCAACGGCGGTTGCGGTTGGAACAGCGAACTTCATTAATCCGTTGACAACTGCCGAAATCATTGATGGTATAAGCAACTTTATGAAGCAGGAAAACCTTACGGCTCTGAATGATTTGACTGGTTCACTCCATGACGGCTAAACCTGTCATAACTCTGACGACCGACTTTGGCGACAAGGATTCTTTTGTCGGGGTTATGAAAGGGGTTATCCTTCAGACGAATCCTGATGCGACAATAGTCGATATTAGCCATGGCATTAGATCACATGACATCCGGGAAGCTGCTTTTACTATCGGTATGAGTTATGCCTATTTCCCTACGAATACCATTCATATGGTCGTGGTTGATCCCGGTGTTGGATCTGAAAGAAGACCAATTATTGCACGCACTGATCACTATGCTTTTGTGGGACCGGATAACGGGGTCTTTTCCTTTATCTATAGCCTGAAGCATGAATCACTCCAGGTCATACATATTACTGCGGAGCATTACTTCATTTCGGCAAAGGGCTCGACATTTCACGCGAGAGATATATTTGCTCCGGCTGCAGCGTACCTGTCCCGGGGGATCAATATTCGTAACTTTGGTGAGGAGATAGACGATTATTATAAAATCCCCCTGCCATTTCCCCAGAAGACTGCTGATAACAGAATTCGCGGTGAAGTGATTCTCATAGATCGTTTTGGAAACGCCATAACGAACATAAAGGGCTCTCATATCCATGCATTGTGCAGGAGTACGCCGGACTGTCCTTTGCAGATTCTGATTAAGGATATGCGAGTTGCTATTCTGGAGTATTATGCGCAGGCCGCAGATAAGGGCCTCTACGCTGTCGTGAACAGTTCAGGATATCTGGAACTGTTTGTTTTCAGGGGTAATGCCGCTTCCGAACACGCAATCTCCACAGGAGATGAAGTGGAAATATCTGTTCCTTTGTAGCTGTTCTTACCCACCGCTGTGTCGTGCTGAAAATAATTTAAAAATAAGCCCTTAAATACTTGACAGAATTACTAAACTATTATAATTTAAAGAGTGCTAAGACTTTCGACAAAGGGCCAGTATGGTGTGCGCGCAATGTTCGAAATTTCCCAGAACTTTGAGAAAGGCCCCATTACCATTAAGGAAATCTCTGAACGCCAGGCATTGTCTGTCTCATATCTTGAACAGATTCTGAACACCTTGAGAAGGGGCGGAATCATAAAGAGCGTAAAAGGGCCTGGGGGAGGTTATGTGCTCAGTAGAGAACCCGGCGATATCAGTATCGGATCGATTCTGAAGGCGCTTGAAGGTCCGGTTGCCATTACCTCATGTCTCGACCCCCGGGAAGGATGCATCAGGATCGAGGGGTGTGTTACGCATCTCTTATGGAAAGAACTTGGTAAAAAGATCGAAGCCTTTCTGGATGACATGACCCTGAAAGATCTGCTGGAGGGCAATGAGAGTATCAATAGAGACGGGCTGGGCCGACAGAAAAAGGAGCGTCTTGGTGCCAAGTTAACCCTATGAAATTTGTTGAGAATGTAAAACCGGACGTAACGACAGATATTGTGTATATGATGTGCCCGATGCATCTGCTGAAGCTCGAAGAGCAGATTAAGGAGCTTGAAGAGGGACAAATACTGGAGATAATTACAGATTACGATGGTGCGCTTGAGGACATACCTGCCTGGTGCGGGAAAACCGGCAATGAATTTCTGGGCATGGAAGACTCAGGCGAATTTTATAAATTCTATATAAAAAAAATGAAGGGCTAGATCATGAAAAAGATTTATCTCGACCATGTTGCTACCAATCCCTTGCATCCCGATGTCCTTGATGCGATGATGCCGTATTTTAAAGAGGAGTTCGGCAACCCGCTGAGCATGTATGAGTATGGTTTGAATGCCAGAAAGGCGATTGAAGAAGCGCGACAGAAGGTTGCGCAATTGATAAAGGCCAAACCCGCGGAGATCATTTTCACATCGAATGGAGCTGAAGCGAATAATTTTGCTTTGAGAGGAATTGCACTGGCCCGGGAAAAAGAGGGAAAGCATGTCCTTGTTTCCCGTATGGAACATCATTCCATTCTCAATTCAGCGCGGGTGCTTGAAAAAAGCGGTTTTGCCGTAACGTATCTCCCTGCTGATAAGAATGGTGTTGTTGACCCGGACACAGTGAAAAAGGCGATCACAAAAGAAACAGTTCTTATCTCCGTAATCCATGCAAGCAATGAAGTGGGTACCATAGAACCGATTAAAGAGATTGCCAAGATAGCAAAGGCACAGAATGTTATTGTTCATACTGATGCGGTTGCATCTGCGGGTAATATCCCGGTTGATGTTAAGGAACTCGGCGTTGACCTGCTCAGTATGGCAGCACATCAGTTTTACGGACCAAAGGGAGCGGCGGCCCTTTATATAAGACAGGGACTGAGGATTGTGCCGCTTATCTATGGAGGTATACAGGAATCAGGCAGAAGGGCTGGCACAGAGAATGTGCCGGCAATCGTAGGAATGGGAAAGGCGGCTGAACTGGCTGAGGCTGAACTCGAGAAGAGAATGACATATCTCACACCCCTGAGGGATCGCATTATTGATACCTTTACCGGTTTTGATAATGTCTATCTTACCGGGGAGAGAAGCAACCGGCTGCCGGCACATGCCAGCTTCTGTGCCGAATTTATTGAAGGTGAGGCAATGTTGCTGCTGCTGTCTGCCAAGGGCATTTTTTCTGCGAGCGGTTCTGCCTGTTCATCAAAGGCATTGAAATCATCACCGGTTTTACTTTCGATGGGTATACCATCAAGCCTTGCCCAGGGCTCGATAGTGTTCAGTCTTGGCATGGGCAATACACCTGAAGATATCGATTATCTGCTGAGTGAATTTCCATTGGTAATTAACCGGTTAAGAGAAATTTCCCCTTATGCGAAAGGGTGGGGGGACAGGGAGGAAGGTGGAGAATGTACAGTGACAAAGTAATGGATCATTTTATGAACCCCAGAAATGTGGGGGATATGGAGGACGCTGACGGCATAGGCGAAGAAGGCAACCCGACATGCGGAGATGCCATGAAGATTTTTATTAAGGTAAAGGATGATCGGATTGTTGACGCGAAATTCAAGACGTTTGGCTGCGGTGCTGCCATAGCAGTGAGCAGTATGGTAACTGAAATGGTGAAGGGAAAAACCATAGACGAGGCCTTGAGCCTGTCCAAAGAAGCCGTGGCGAATGAGCTTGACGGCCTGCCTCCACAGAAGATGCACTGCTCTAATCTTGGTGCCGATGCTTTGAAAAAGGCTATTGAAGATTACAGAAGCCGGTCAAAAGGAGACAAGCAGGAGCAGAAAGCTGAAAAGAAAACAGTAAAAAAAGGAGCTGCAAAAGCGACGGCGAAAAAGGGGCAGAAGAAGGCGAAGAAAAAAGGCTCCTAGAAAAGTTTCCTCAACCGACTGGCCAGGAATGTGCGGTGTAGTACCCATCACGCTTCTGGCGGGCATATCATTCCTGACACCCCGTACCAGTAAGCGGAAATCATGAGATGCATAAGGCGTTATTTTTACGGAGAAAAGCGGCTGCCCGGTATTTTCTCATTCTTTACAAAGGGGAAATAATGCTGGTAGAATACCCTTTTTTGGAGAGGTGGCCGAGTTGGTTGAAGGCAGCCGCCTGCTAAGCGGTTGTGGGGGTAATTCCCCACCCAGGGTTCGAATCCCTGCCTCTCCGCCATGAAACTACGCCAAGGCTTTGCTTCATTGGCTAAAGTGCCATGATATAAATTTAATTGAGTGGCAGTTCATCGATCACGGCAATGAAATTTTTAAAAAAGGCTGGCAATTTTTTAGATAATAGATAAACAAAAAGGAGGCTGTATTGATGAAAAAAAATGCATTAATGCTTGGAATCATTCTCTCGCTGCTCGTCCTGGGAGGAGCCTGCCAGAAGAAAGAAGAAGAACCACCCCCGGTTGTTCCAAAGGGTGTTATGCCGGGTGAGCAGGTAATGCCTTCCGGACAGCAGACCCCACCTCCCGGACATCAGGCACTGGCGCCAAGAGGTGAAACAACTATTGTGGTGCCTGATTCAGTACAGGGTAAATGGGAGGGGATTGTTCTGACTATAGCGAACAAGGAAACACAAAAGACAGAGGAATTTACTGTGGACCTGAACACTGATTTTAACCTTCCGAACTCTAACCTTAAGATCTCTGTTGGTGAATTTATGCCTCATTTCAAAATGGAAGGCCTGACTATTACGTCTGCGTCAAATGAGCTCACGAATCCCGCAGTCGGGGTCAAGATTTTTGAAGGTGACAAGCAGATCTTCCCGGTTGCAGAGAATAAGTGGGGATGGCTCTACAGCAAGTTTCCGGAGATTCACCCGTTTGAACATCCGAAGTATGGTGTCAAACTCAAGGAAGGCGTAGAAAAAGGATAACAACGGCTTTTTATACTGCGCGCGCCCTTAGCTCAGCTGGATAGAGCGTCGGACTACGAATCCGCAGGTCGGGGGTTCGAATCCCTCAGGGCGCGCCATTTCTTTTAGCAGGTTCCTCGAGGCAGGAGCGCTTCTTAAAACTTCTCAATTTTATAAGCTTAGTTTAAACTGCATATCACAGATATACTTTTTGCTGTTTCCATTTCCTCCCCCTTTTCATTAATGTAATAATTATTACATTATTACAGAAGACGGCTTAATAATTACTTTATTGCAATATTACTTAAATTAAAGTAATATAGTAACAATAAATACATGGATACATCATGGGTAGGCCGAAAAAAGACATTAAAAGACAAAGTTATTCTGTGAGGCTGAATCCAGAGCTGATTCAGCAATTAAAACATGTTGCGGTTGATGAGAAAAAAACGGTAAGTCAGTTAATCGAGGACGGCATCACGGAGCAACTTAAAAAGTATTCAAGGAAGAGTAAATGACGTTAAAAAGGGAGGGACAAATGTCTAAGGGTGCATGTCATTTATGTCGATTTTCCTGTAAAGATTTGTTAAGTAAATGCCAGTTCTTTGAACCTGAAAGGAGAAAACATACGAGGAAATCAGAAGAACATTTAAAATTATTCTGGAAAAATATTTATGCTTACACGACAAGGTCGGCGCTAAGAGGATAAGGGACTGGGGATTTAAATACTAATTTTTTTAATTATTGTGGCTGCCATTTTTGTCATAATCAAATAAATGGATCAAAATAAAGGATACAAAAATCAGTTACCCATCTATGTCTTATTCGTTAAATATGCCAGCGGCCAACATTTTTCAGGACAACATGAGGATTTTCGTATGAGTTAACGAGCAATTTGTGATAAAAACACTCCTCCACAGAACGCAGGTTATCCTCCGAATATTTGGAAGAGTAAAGTCTGTAGTCAATATCTCCGGCAGCAGATCTGATCGCTTCATCCAGCAGGTCTACAGTTCCGCTGCCTTCATCAAACTGTTCCTTGTCACGCCAGACTATATCGTAAGGAAGTAAATCTTCAAAGGCTCTGCGGAGTATCCATTTTTCGATCCTTTGGGTATTGCCTGTCTGAAAAAGCTTTAACTCAGGAGATATTGTCTGGGCAAGTTCAATCATGGTTGTATCGAGAAAAGGAACTCTGCCCTCAATGCCGTGACGCATAGTCATGCGATCAACCCTCTGAAGGTTTACGTTATGAAGACTGCTGACAGAACGGCGGAGTTCATCATGGAGTGACTCTGAATCATATCCCTCCTTGTAATATGTGTATCCGGCAAAAAGTTCATCAGCTCCTTCTCCTGTGAGAATTACCTTCACGTAGTCTGATGCAAGTCTTGAGCAGAAGTAGGTAGGAATAGCACTTCTTACCAGATCCTGATCAAAAGATTCAAGATAATAGATAATCTCAGGCAGCTTCTTCATCACTTCATCTTTCGTAACCAGATATTCGTGATGAATAGAGCTTATATGTTTGGAAACTATTCGGGCTGCTTCCAAATCTCGCGAACCTTCGATGCCGACTGAAAAAGTATGCAGTTCGGGCATGTTTTTACGGGCAATCGCAGCGATAATACTGCTGTCAAGCCCGCCTGACAAGAAAGCACCCAGAGGAACGTCGCTCATCAGCCTCTTGACTACTGCCTCCTCAAGTGTTTTTCGAAGATTCTGTATATGCAATTTGATCGGCAGATTACGCGATATGTTAGAGGGAACTTTATAATATGACTGAAAACCTTTCTTAGAGTGATAGTACGTTCCTGGTGGAAATTCCCTGACATCTTCAACCCATGAGGATACAGCCTTTAACTCTGATGCAAAATAAAAAATTTCATTGCTCTTGTTTTCTCCAGCAATGCCGTAATAAAGCGGCTTGATTCCGATCGGATCACGTGCAAGGAAAAGATTCTCATTTTCTGCAACAGCAAAGGCGAACATTCCGTCCAGACGGCGTGTAGTATTCGGTCCGTGTTCTTCAAAGAGATGTAGCACTGTTTCAGTATCGCTTGTTGATGAAAAATTATGGCTGCCAGATAGCTGTTTGCGGAGTTTTTCATGGTTGTAGATCTCGCCATTAGCGATTATTACTGCTGATCTGTCTTCATTATAGATA
>JBFGJU010000079.1:0-8249 GCA_041577035.1 Thermodesulfovibrionales bacterium
AGTGGTTACGATATTTTATGGCCAGGATCTGCTGGATTGGTACCTGCATTAAATGGTGCAGAGTCATATGCAGCACGACCGAAGGGATAAGGAATCGCCAGGCACAGGATAGGCAATGAGTCCTGACACATTAATAATAATTTCTCTCGTTACGTTATTGATCATTCTTCTTTCTTTCAATCTGATTAAATTTCTTTCAGGTGTTCATAAGAATAGAACACAGGCAAAAAACAAAAAAAACGATGAGGTCGGCTTTGTTGTAAATACGTTTCATGATCTCGTTTCAAAGCTGAAGGAGAAGGAAAGAGAACTCGAGGCACTGAGAAAGAGTGCCGAAGAACGTGCTTCAGAAATAGAGATATATAACGAAAATATATTTCAGAGCGTACCGAGTGGTGTTCTCAGCTTCGATCAGGATATGAAGATTACGAAGATTAATTCTGCCGCAGAAGAAATTCTTTCATTGAATAAGAAAGAAATATTGAACAAAAAGCATAATGTCGTGCTGAACAAACCGATTACGGAAATGCTTGATGAGAAAAAAATGGTGGAAAGGGCAGAGATTCGTTATATGACACAATCGGGAAAAAGCATCTGGCTTGGGCTCACCATATCGCCGTTGAAGGACAGTTCCCATAATGTCATTGGCCAGCTGCTTGTTTTTACCGATTTAACAGAATTGAAAGCATTCCAGTCTCAGAAGGAACTGCGTGAAAGACTTTCAACCTTGGGTGAAATGTCTGGTGGAATTGCTCATGAGCTCAGAAATCCCATGGCGGTTATTTCAGGCTATACCAAGATTCTTTCCAGGAAAGTCGACACATTCTTGAAGCCGACCGTAGAGGCTATCAATAATGAAGTCTCTGTTATGGACAGAATCATCAAGGATTTCCTTTCTTTTGCGAGACCTTCAGAACTGATTTATTCGGAAATTCACTTAAACAGGCTTTTAGACAGCTGTATAGACGCTCAGGAGACTGCTCATGACAAGATTATGGTTGAATTCACAAGAAATGTGAATCATACGATACGGTGTGATGAAGTCA
Source organism: Thermodesulfovibrionales bacterium (assembly GCA_041577035.1). Taxonomy (GTDB): domain Bacteria; phylum Nitrospirota; class Thermodesulfovibrionia; order Thermodesulfovibrionales; family UBA6898. Next base: position 1,047 of record JBFGJU010000079.1, read on the forward strand.
TGATGAGACAGGCGATTATGAATATCCTTCAAAATGCGGTTCAGGCGATGCCTGACGGTGGCAGGCTCTCTATAGCAGTTGGAACAGCAGATTATCTGGAAATTATCTTTTCAGATAGCGGCCACGGCATACCAGAAAGTGTGAGGGATAAAATCTTTCTCCCCTTTTTCACGACAAAGGAAAGGGGTACAGGGCTTGGACTATCCATAGTTCATAAGATTGCCATTTCGCACGGCGGACATATTTCTGTTGATACGGGTGAAGACGGAACGACGATGACTCTGCGATTACCAAAAGATCTGATCATTTCTGTTGCCGAATAAGATTGTCGCTACAGAGCCCCTTTTAACAATTTCATCTCGTCTATCCAGGCAGTCCCTGTCCCGTCAATAACCAGATTCAGTTTCAGATAATCAGGATTTTCATTGCGATAAAGCCTGTTCTGCTACGTAAAGAGGCGGAAGAGGAGCAACGTCAGGATTGATCCAATAAATGCTCCAATAGTGACCTCTAGCTGGCTGTGAACCCGGACCAATACTCTGCTTTGAGCGATCAGCACTGCCAGGATAAAGCAGAGGATCGATGCGATGAAGTTCCTTGTCGAATACGTGACTGCAATCCATATTGAAAATGCGATCGCAGCATGACCGCTTGGCATTCCGCCACTCAATGGATGTCCTTATCCGTAGTATGTTTTGAATATAATTACCCTGATGAACACAAGAATCAGAGATATGAGAATAATATCCTCATGAGGATATTTCGGTATATGCAGACCATATTGGATCAATGACTTAATATAGGGTATGAAAATGATGTAGCCAATAACCGCTGCTCCAAAGGCAGTTATGAAAACAGCTCCAGCGGCAATATCCTTGGCAATCCGAGCTTTTTCAGAATATTCGGGTGATAATAAATCGATAATGGTCTCTATGGAACTATTAATCATTTCGGCGAAGATAACGAGTATTACGGAAAGTGAAACTATGACAAAATCTGATTTTGAAAGTCCAAGTGCATAGCTTAAAAAAATCACGGCAGCAGCGGTGAAGAAGTGATATTTCATGTGTCGCTGCGACTTTGTGCCGTACAGGATACCTTCTATGGCATAGTCAACACTCTTAAGCCAGGCTTTTAACGGTCTTATGGGCAATGAGTAATTCCCTCTCTTTATTTTGCATTTTTCTTTTCTGGTACGTATTTTTATCGTGGTGATAGCCTAAAAGATGCAGGAGTCCGTGTATGAACAGTCGTAACAATTCATCATAGAAGTTGACATTGGCTTTTTTTGCCTGCGAAACAGCCCGAGGTATACAAATAACCAGATCACCGAGAATGGTATTACCCGTGGCGTATGTATTGTCATTTACAGCGGTTACTCCCAGGGATCTTCTCCTTTTTTCCTTCTGTTGAGGAAAAGAGAGGACATCGGTAATCCTGTCAACACCACGATACCGAGCATTAAGGAACTTCATCTTTTCATTATTCACGAAAAGAATGCTGAGTTCAGCTTTTTGAAACCCGAGAAGCAGAAGAGTCTTGTTGAGATCTCTTTTTATTCTCCGATGGCTCAGCTTTTTCGTTCTTTGCTGGTTTGTTATGTAAACCCTGTTCACTGAAATCAAATCCCGGATAGTCGATTCTTTTATGAAAAATACTGGTTAAGATATAAATAAATCTCTTTTTTATTTCAGATATATCCTTGAACGTCAGTTCGCATTCGTCAAGCTGACCGTCGATGAAAAAATTATTCATAATTTTATCTACAAGAGCTGAAATCCTTGATGGAGTCGGATCGTTTAAAACCCGCGATGCTGCTTCAATGGCATCGGCCATCATCACCAGTGCTGCAACACGGCTCTGGGGCTTCGGACCTAAATATCGGTACTCCTCTTCTTCAGGTATACTTGGCTGCTCCAGTTCTTTTGCCTTTTGATAGAAATAGGTCATAACCGATGTTCCATGATGTTCCTTAATGATATTGATAATCACATCAGGCAATTTAAACTGTTTTGCCAATTCTACCCCTTCTTTTACATGGTTCGTGATGATCATGCTACTCATATGCGGTGTCAATTTATCGTGTTTATTTTCCGCGCCGATTTGATTTTCAACAAAATAATCGGGCATTTTCAGTTTTCCAATATCGTGATAATAAGAGCTTACTCGAGCAAGAAGAGGATTCACATTAACAACCTCTGCAGCTGACTCGACAAGATTTCCTACGATAATGCTGTGGTGGTAAGTTCCAGGGGCCGTGATCATGAGATTTTTCATAAGAGGCTGATTAAGGTCGAGCAATTCGAGGAGACTTATATCTGTTGTAATTTTAAATAAATATTCCAGAAAAGGCAGGAGCAGTGAAACAATCGCTGAAACGATTATCCCCGAAGTAATAGCAAGAATGAGCGCTGAAAGAGTCATGGGACTGAATAATTCTCCTTTTGCCAGGAATATAATCAGTACCATGAAAATATTTGCCAGAATGATATATAATCCGCCCAATAAAATGGCAGATCTTTTCTTACATCGAATCACGCTGAAGGCCGCTGTCAGACTACCCACAAAGACATAAATGGAATAAAATGCATCAAGAAGCCAGTATCCCGACAGGAGACTGATCATGAACGAAAAGGTGATTGCAGTATGAAAGTCGAACAACAGGGTAACGAGCATTGCCCCTGCTGCGAGAGGTAGGCCGAACATCACAGCTTCAGGCACAATAAAACCTAATCCCTCCGACAGAATGAGAAAGATATAGTCAAAAGATCTCCCGAGAATGAGCGTACTCAAAATCATCAGGGTAAGGAGAAAAAGCATATTATAATTATTCATATACGAGGGTCTGTAGCGCATGATATCCCTGAAAAAAATAAGCAACAGAACGAAAGAAATCAATGAACCGCCGATAATCTGTTCTGATTTCAGGTCCGTTATAAGGATAGTTGAGACAATTAATGCAATGGCGTACAGAAAGAATATGTTAATGAGAAAAGGTTTTGTAGCGCTGTTGTTATTTTTATCTCGAGGTATTCCGTTTTTCATGTTTTTCATAAGCCTTTACAATCTCCTGAACTAACTGATGTCTCACAACATCTTTTTCAGAGAAATAAATGAACTGGATCCCTTTGATATTTTTGAGGATGTCTACGGACTCTACGAGTCCGGATATTCTTCCCGCAGGAAGATCTATCTGGGTAATGTCTCCGGTAATCACCGTCTTGGAATTATATCCCAGTCTCGTAAGGTACATTTTCATCTGCTCTGATGTCGTATTTTGCGCTTCGTCAAGAATAATAAAAGAGTCATTAAGCGTTCGCCCTCTCATAAAGGCAAGGGGAGCGATTTCAATAATTCCCCGGTCTATCAATTTTGAGGATTTGTCAGCACCCATCATGTCGAAGAGCGCGTCATAGAGAGGTCTCAGATACGGATTTACTTTTTCGTACAGATCGCCAGGGAGAAAGCCAAGTTTTTCGCCTGCCTCGAGGGCAGGGCGGGCAAGGACTATTCTGCTGATCTGTTTTTTTAGATATGCACTGATGGCCATGGCCATAGCAAGGTATGTCTTTCCCGTACCCGCAGGGCCGATTCCGATAACGATATCATGCAGTTTGATGGCTTCAATATATTTTTTTTGCGTTTCAGTTTTTGGAATTATGAACCGCCGTTTGGATGAGACAGGAATATTGTTCAGAAAAAGGTCCTTCAGGGATGTTTCATTGCCCTCGGCTATCAATTTTATTGCGTATCGAATATCTTCAGGTCTAAAATGATATCCTCCGGCGCTGATATGGCGCAGGTCGTTAATAAGTTTTTCAGCAGTTCTGAGCGTATCGCCTTCACCTTTGAGAAAAATCTTGTTTCCCCTGGTACTGGCACTGATACCTAAGGACTCTTCTATTAATTTAAGACTTTTTTCAATGCCATCAAAAAGGAATGGATATTCCTTTTCACTGTCAAATTCTATTTCTAGAGTGTTCGTGTCTGCTCCTTAATTTTTTTTAAACGTTACAAAGGCACTCAAACCTTCGGTTTTTTTCAATTTAACCGAAAAAAGATCGGCTTCTTTTCTCGTTTTGAATGAACCCATTCTCACCTTGTAAACATTTTCGCCACTATTGTTCCTGAAAACGGTGATATACGTTGAGTAGCCCTTGTCCTGATACTTTGTCTTAAAATTATCAGCATCTTCAGAATTTCTAAACGCACCGAGCTGAATAGTATAAATAATAGGATCGTGTGTTCCTTCATTTTCTGATGCAGAATATGCATCACGCATCGATGATGATGTTTTCTTCATGGAAGACGCTGCTTCTAACCCATCATGCTGTGATGACTCATGATTTTCCGATGGGATAAAATCGCGGGCAGCGATGACAGGCGATTTCGAATCCTGCACGTGTACGGTACTGTGATCCGATTGTGCTGTCAATTCATCCGCTATTTCCACTGTGACTCGTTCGCGGTCTGCGTGTAAGCTTTTCCCCACGAGATAGCCAATTGTAAAACTGACAGCAGAAAATACGACCACAAGCACTATTATGAATTCCTTTCCTATGATATAAAACGATGAACGATCATTCATATTTTGATTCATAACACAAGCATAGCATCACCATAAGAGAAAAATCTATAGCGCTCTGAGACTGCTTTTTTGTATATATTGAGGAGGTTTTCTCGGCCTGTGAAGACAGCTGCGAGCATAAGTGGCGTGGAACGCGGAAGATGAAAATTCGTTATTAATGAGTCTATTACCTGTAATGAGTATCCTTCATGAATAAAAAGATCAGTAGAACCGCGCACCGAACCGTTATTGACGACGGCTTCACACATGCCGCTCATGTAGCCTTCAAGGGCCCGTGTCGTCGTAGTACCAGCGGCAACTATACGGTTGTTCGATGCTTTTGCCTGTTTTATTTCTATTAAAAGCTGTTTGTCAATCGAAAAGTACTCCTTTTCCATGGTATGATCATCAATCCTGTCTGTTCTGATGGGCCTGAATGTGCCTGTACCCACATGGAGTGTAACAGTGCGGACGCGGATCCCCTTTGATTTCATTGTATCGATCAAATCTTCTGTAAAATGCAAGCCAGCCGTAGGAGCTGCAATTGAACCTTCAACATGTGCATATACCGTCTGATATCTCTCTTTATCGCTCTCATCAGGCGAACGGTTTATATACGGAGGAAGAGGCATTTCACCAAGTGACCAGATAGAGCGCTTTAATTCATCGTGATTTTCAAAATACGCAGTTCTACTATCTACAATATGAGCTTTTATCGTTTCGGAAAAAAATAGTGTTCCTGTAAAATTGCCTTTTGCAATAATATTCCAGAAGCCCGGCGATGATTCATTTACCAAAAGAATACTCATCCTGCCGCCGGATACTTTTGTGCCTGAAAGGCGGGCCGGAAATACCTTGGAATTATTGAGAATGACCATATCACCTGCAGAGAGATACGCTGGGAGATCATAGAACCGTTTATGTTCTATTTTTCCATTTTCCCGCACTACGAGCAGTCTTGAGTCATCGCGTCTAGCCAATGGTCTTGTTGCAACAAGTTCTTTCGGCAGGAAAAAATCGAAGTCAGAGGTTCTCATATATTTCTATTGTAGTACCGGGATAGAAAAATGCCAATATATCCTTGTAATTCATGCCGTTTCGTGCCATCTGCAGCGCACTCCACTGGCAGAGTCCAACGCCATGCCCATATCCCTTACCTTCAAATATCACATGGCCGTTGGTTATAGCAATATCAAATTTTGTGCTGGGAAGGCGCTTCCATCCCAGGGTTTTTCTCAGTTCGGCCGCCTTTACGTGCAGAACATTATGGGCATGCAGGATATCCAGCGTTTTCACTCTCCCGGTCTTCGTATGTGAGCGTATCAGTATATCTTCAATGTCTGATATATCCAATGCCGTTTCAATTTCACGTAATGATATTTTACGCTCCCAGATCCAATAGGGAGATAATTCACAGTTTGATTCTACGGACTGTAAGTAAGGATAGCTTCTACTGAAGACTTCTTCGGGAATTTCTGTTTTTCCGCCACAGGTTGAATGATAAAGAGATTCAATAACTTTTCCATTATAGGTTAGGATTTCGCCCTGCGTTGATAATACAGCGTCTGAAATGTGGGGATCCCTGCTTTGTCCTTTATAAATCTGATGCAGAACGGAAGACGTTAAATCATAATTTATATGATTTCTATTATGTTCTATTTTATGAAGAGCATATGTTCTTACAATAACAGCCTGAGCCTTCAAGGCTTCCATAGCCCAATTCTTGCCGACTTCAGCCTTAACAACGCTGCCGACGTATTCTTCCAAGGGAAGTTCATTAATAAGAAAAAGCCCTTTCGTTCCTTTCCATACTTCAATTTTTCCGTTGTAATGACTCCCATTTACCAGGAGATCACCATGCAATTTCCCCATCTGAACAAGCACCTCATTTTCACGCGGTATTTCCTGAAAGACGTCATCCACTATGAGCACTTTTACCGTACGTGCCTCTGCATTGATGAACATGAGGGTAAAAGTGAATATGAGAGCACATAAGATTGTCTTCATAAATAGTTATCTCCTTCCGATTAACGAAAACAGTATCGTAAGCACAATGCTTATAATTATGCATGTAACAAGAGGAAAATAAAAGGTCGTATTCCTCTTCTGTATCAAAATATCTCCAGGTAATTTGCCAAGCCAGGGAATTTTGGGCACGACGGTGAGCAGGATACCTACTGCAACGACAATAATCCCAAAAATTATGAGTACTTTACCTATCGAGTGAAAGTTTTCCACCAAATAAAGAATCCCCGGAAAGAGCAATTGCATGGAAAACCATTTTCTAAATCAAAAAAGGAATGACTTCCATAATTATCATGTATCATAATCCTGGTTTTCCTGTTTCAAATGCAGTACGTTTCTTCTTCTTGAGATATCGTTCCATTTCGGAATAAATGCAGCCGCAATACTTCTGGCTGTAGAGACCAAACTCCCTGGACTGGGATTTGGAAACCATCCACCCATGACGGAGGTCTCGACCATAAAAGTCTATGCCATATTTCCTCCCAGTTTCTCTGCCGATTTCGCTAATCACATTAAATCGTTGGTAGGGACTGGCGAGCAATGAGGTGGTAAAACCATCCGCATTCATTTTTTTTGCAATCTCGGCCGTTTTCTCAAGCCGTAATGAATAA
>JBFGJU010000080.1:0-8245 GCA_041577035.1 Thermodesulfovibrionales bacterium
ATTCCTATAAGGGGAAATTACAGACCTATTTTAACATGAATAGAAACAGGAAAACGCACTGTTCATGCTGACAGGATCAGCCGCCCCTGCTCACCCGTTGAAAGCCTGAGCATTCAAGAATGGATGCTGATTCACCGTGCAGGAGCTTATCCAGCAGCAGATTTACTCCGAGGTTATCACTCGAGATGTGCCCTGCAACAACAAGGTTCAGGTGATTGTTTTCTGCTTCTTTTCTATGTTCTTCACTGAGATGCATCGCAACGATCGTGTTTATTCCTGCTGACGCAAGACTGCTGAAGATGTCTTTTGAGCCTTCGGTGCCCCCGGTCATATCAACGAATATCCTGCCAGCTCTCCGGTTTCTCGAGCCCAGAAAGATTTTCGGCCCTGAGCTGTTCCGAATCGCGTTGCCATATTCGGGAATGCCTCTGAGGATATCCATAATATCCGAAAGGGTACGGGGCTGCTCGGCATCAAAGAGCCGCTGGAGATACGTCACCACCATGTTGTCTGTCGGTGTGTGAAGACAGACAAATGGCATGCCGAGCAATCGTGCAGCGTCAACCGCCCTCGTATGATTGGCAGGCATCAGCTTTCTTTCAACCTCCTTTGCCCTTCCATCCATAAGGTCTTCAGCTATGTTTATCGGAACACCCAAACGGCTCAGTATGTCAGATTGCATATGCATGACAGAATAAAGGTTGGCAAAAGCCATACCTTCCGGATGATGCGAAAAAAGAAGGTCTATGGTAGCACCGTTTTTCCTCAGGGTTTCAGCCAGGAGAACCTCACCCACTTCGATATCAATGCCTACAAGAATATGTCTGATCTCTTCTTCTCCGGTACCGTGCAAAATTCGGGAATCAGAATAGGGATTCTGCAAGGATTCCATATCAAAGATCTCTTTCTCATCCGCTCCCAGCTTTCCGTATTCTTTCCTGATGCGCTCCAGGTCAGCTGACACTTCTTCCCTACCGCGAGGATCATTATCAATACCTATTTCAATAGCTTTTCGGTATAATTCTTTCAGTTTCATTATTTACTCCCGCAATGAATGCAGGCGTTCACGCACTTTATTGTTTACGAGTCGCCCGTCGGCTAATCCTTTTACGCGGGGCATAAGAATCTTCATAACCTTTCCGATATCGGCTTCGCTTTCAGCTGATGAAGCTGCAACCGCTTCCTCGATCATATCCTCAATTTCTTTTTCTGAAATAGGTTCCGGCAGGTATCCCTGGATAATGGCCAGCTCCTCTTTCTCTTTTGCCACCAGGTCTTCCCTCCCCCCCAGAGAAAACTGTTCAATGGATTCTCTTCTCTGTTTCGCCATCGAGGAGAAAAGGGAAAGGACCTCATCATCAGTGAGATCCTTTCCCTTTTGAATGCGCTGATTCTGAATCGCCGACTTGATTAATCTCAGAACAGAAAGTTTGAGTTTTTCAGAATGCTTTAATGCTGACGTGAGATCATCATCAATCCTCTTCACCAAAGACATATCATCTTTTCACCATCCGTATTCTCTTGGCGGCTTTTTTCCGAGCAGCTACTGCCTTTTTTTTCTTCTTTATGCTCGGCTTGTCGTAATATTCTCTCTTTTTTACCTCAGAGATGATTCCTTCTTTTTCGCACTGTTTTTTGAAGCGCTTCAGCGCGTTTTCAAAGGAATCGTTCTCACGGACCCTGACTGAGGGCATCCATGCATCACCCCTCCCTGTTTAAAAAAATCAAACAATATTACCAATTAATTCCATGGTGTGTCAATGCTGCACAGGAGGCACTATCACGCGCTCATTTCAGGTCCTCCTCCCATGGTTTCCTGCAGAATTCCGGGCAGAGAGAAGGAATTATGCTCTGATCTGTTCTGTTGAAAAATCATTTCAGGTTATGATAAGTTGTATCATACCTGTCAGCAGGGGTTACACGGAAAACCGCACTGTTTCGTATATAACAGAGAAACATGCACGTTAGCTGCACGCTATTCATCGGCATCAGTAATCCTTGATACCAGAGTTTTAGGGGAAGCGTTTCCTGATTCATATGCGCTGTTGATAATGATTCCGTTCGATGCAATCATAAACAGTCTTGATGAAACAATTATTCTATTCAACAAACAGAAAGAGGCGATATATATTAACCGGGCCGGAGAAGAGTTGTTCAGAAAAAGTTCAAAGGATATTATCGGTAAAAAATTTTCACAGCTGGCGCGCGCCAAAGAAGCCATTTCTTCCCATATGAAGAAATCATTGGAAGATGGCCGATCGTTCAAAGGAAAATCAATGACAATGAACGTGGGGAAGAGTATCAATGTCGACTTCACCCTCTCACCCTTTTTTGTTAACGACCGGATAGAAGGTGTTATCCTGTCTCTGTCCCGTAATTTTGATATTGTAAAAAGGGAAGATTCTGATTTTGACTCAGTTGTGTACCTGCTCGGTTCAATAGCTCATGAAATAAAGAATCCATTGGGAGGCATCAAAGGTGCTGCCCAGTTGCTGGGTAAAAACACACAGAGTGCGTCTATTGACGAATGCGCAGAACTGATCATACGCGAAACCAACAGGCTCAATGCGCTTTTGAACGATTATCTGACCGTATGTAAACATCCGTCATTCGGGTCAGTAAACATTCACGAAATCCTTGAAAAGGCCCTCGCCGTGATGAATACGCAGCTTGAAACATCAGGCGTACAACTGGAGCGGATGTATGATCCAAGCCTTCCCGAAATAAAGGGAGATGAAGGTAAACTCCTGCAAGTCTTTATAAATATTATTAAAAATGCTGCTGAGTCCATGACAACCGGCGGAAAACTCGAAATTGCTACGTATCCTTCAAAAGAGCTGTTCAGTAAACGCGGCAAGGCAAAACGCATGGCAGTCATAGCTATCAGGGATTCAGGCAAAGGAATAGCCAAAAAAGATCTGGAAAAAATATTTATGCCCTTCTATACCAAGAAAAGGAAAGGTACTGGCATAGGTCTTGCTTTTTCAAAGAAGTCTATCAGGGACCACGGGGGGTTTATCACGGTACAAAGCAAAAGAAATTCGGGAACCTGTTTCACTGTTTATCTTCCATATGAAATCATTGGATAAGAAAATACTGGTCATTGATGACGACGAGAGCATCATCTGGGTTATTAAAAAAGCCCTTGAACCACTCGGGTACCGGATGATCGCTCGTTCCAGGCTTGCTTCCGGTCTGCGGGCGGTTCAGGAAAGGCCCCAGGTGATTCTGCTTGATCTCATCCTTCCTGATGGCGACGGCCTGGAGGGTTTACGGGAAATTCATTCGATGAATCCTGAAGCAGCGGTTATCATGATAACCGCTCATGCCAAAATGCAGTCTGCAATTACCGCTATGCAGGAAGGGGCATATGATTACATTGAAAAGCCGTTCGACATTGAAGAACTTAAAATTGTTGTTGAAAAGGCCTTTAAAGATCTGTCGCTCAGGGCCGAACTCAAGACACTGAAAAAGGAAGCATTCGAAACTGATTCTCCCCACATCATTGGAAAGAGCCCCAAAATACTTAAGGTCTTTAAAGCTATCGGAAGGGTTGCATCAAAAGATGTTACCGTCTTAATAACCGGAGAAAGTGGTACCGGCAAGGAATTGGTTGCGAAGGCAATTCACGTTAACAGCAGCCGTTCTATTAGTCCTTTCGTCGCTATAAATTCCGCTTCCATCCCGCGGGATCTTCTGGAATCAGAACTCTTTGGGTATAAAAAGGGTGCTTTTACCGGAGCAACAAGAAACAAAACCGGCAAGATACAGGCAGCCCATGGCGGCACGTTGTTTCTCGACGAAATCGCCGAGATGGACACAGGCCTTCAGGCCAAGCTGCTCCGCTTCCTGCAGGACAAGGAGTTTACACCGCTCGGCAGTAATGAGAGCATCAAGGCTGATGTGCGTATTATTGGAGCCACCAACAGAAACATGAAAGACGCCGTATCCAGTGGATCGTTCAGGGAAGATCTCTATTACCGCTTTAACGTGGTCCAGATAAAAGCACCCCCATTACGTGACCGGAAAGAGGATATTCCGCTTCTGATAAAACATTTCTTACGGGAGGCAAGCGAGAAACTTGAAACAGGAAGAAAGGAACTCTCAAAGGAAGCGAAGACACTCCTGACAAAATATGACTGGCCGGGAAATATCCGGGAGCTGGATAACGTCATCAAGCGGGCCTGTATTCTCTCGTCCGGAACGGTCATCGACCGTAAGGATCTGGTTATTGACGAGGACAATGCATATTCCGTAAAAGATTTCCTTGAAGATAAGCTGAAACGATACCTGAAAGACATGACAAAGGTTTCGAATTTTAAACTCTATGACACTGTTTTGTCTGAGGTCGAAAAAGCACTTATAACGATTGTTTTAAAGGAAACAAATGGCAACCAGCTGAAAACGGCAAAAGCACTTGGCATTAACCGCAACACGCTCAGGACCAAGATCAAGCAGTACCGGATCACGTAAGTCCGCTGTATCTGAAAGGCAGTTCTTTCCGTTTCCTTGATAAAATGACGATTAATTGCTAAGGTATCGAAAAACCATATGCGGGGGAGCCATGCCGATACATAAAGACCTTCTTGATATTCTTGCCTGTCCGAAGTGTAAAGGTGAAATTAACCTTAACGAGGAAGAAAACGGGTTGATCTGCGAAAAGTGCCGACTGCTGTATCCAATAAAAGACGACATCCCGGTGATGCTGATCGACGAAGCAGTGGATATCTCCTGATCAGGTCTCGAGTTTGATAATCCCTTTATAGATAGCGAATTTGATCAGTCCCGCACGGGACCGGATATCAAGTTTTTCCGAAATATTCGTCTGATGAGCAATAACCGTTTTTACACTGATATTGAGCATGCTCGCGATTTCCTTATGACTGTGCCCCTCTGCTATGAGTTTCAAGACCTGTTTCTCCCTGTCAGTCAGTTTCTCGTACGGATCTTCAATCGTCATGCCGGATGACGTGCCGAGATATCCGTCGATCACCTTTGAAGCGATTGATGAGTGGAGGTAGGATTCGCCCTGTGCAACAGCCTTGATCGCTGCTATCAGATCGGTGCCTACCGCGTGCTTCAGGATATAGCCTGACACACCGGCCTTCAGGAGCCTGCTGACATATGCCTTATCATCATACTGGGTCAGGATAAGAATCTTTATCTCCGGCATGGTCTTTTTTATCTCCACGGTCGCTTCAATACCCCCAAGTTCCGGCATGGAAATATCCATGAGGATAATATCAGGTCTGAGTTCCTTGGCCTTCTGTATCGCTTCAATGCCATTGGAAGCCTCACCGGCAATTTCAATTTCATCATGCATTCTCAAGAATGCCATAATACCTTCTCTGACGAGTGCATGGTCATCAGCTATCATCACTTTTATCTTATTCATTTTCTTCTCCAAACAAATGTATTGGAATTCTCAATGTAATCCTCGTTCCACTGCCGGGGCGGGAATAAATATATAAGCTGCCATTCACCAGGGCTGCCCGCTCTTTCATGCCGAGCAGTCCGAGTCCCCTGCCATCTTCAGTTCTCTGGAGCGCAGACGGCACATCAAATCCTTTCCCGTCGTCCTCTATGTCCACCGAAAGAATGCTGTCATCAATCTTGAAAATGATAAATACGTTTTCTGCTTCTCCATGCCGGGTAATGTTAATTACAGCCTCCTGGAGAATCCTGAATAAGGTTATTTCGATATACGGATCAAAACGTCGTCCGTGCAAGGATGCCACATTCAGGAAGTAGGTAATGTTCTGCTGACCGAGATGCCTGTCGAGCAGCCACCTGATCGCTGCCTCAAGACCGAGGTCATCCAGCGTAGACGGCCTGAGATTTTCTATAACATTGTGCACACCGTCAAGCGTCTGCAGTGCAATTTCCTTTATTTCCTTAACCTTACTCCCCGGGGTGTGTTCAGGCTGTGCCATACACATATCCAGCCTCATTAAAATGGCCGCCAGGGATTGCATAGTCTGATCGTGCAGTCCTCGCGCAATTCTTTTGCTCTCTTCCTCCTGTGCTGTAATCACCTTTTCAAGGAGGTGCTTGATTTTTTTCTGTCCCTCTGCCAGTGCATGCGTCCGCTCTGATACGCGTCTTTCCAGTTCAACATTATATTGCTGAAGCTCCTCAAGGGAATCAGCCAGCTTTAACCGCATAATCTCAAAGCTGGAACTCAGCATGCCGATTTCATCAACTCCTCCGAAACTTACTGACTGCTTCATATTTCCTGAGGCTATTTTTCTGGTCGCGTTTATCAATTCATGGATCGGCCTTATAATGCTTCTGCTCATGCCGACCGCGATCATGAGTGCAACACCTATAGAGATGATACTAAAGAGAATGAATGTTTTTCTCAATTTGCGCGCTGGAGCAAATACGTCCTCCTCAGGTTGCAGTATGGAAATGCCCCATGGCGCAGTTGTGAGCGGGGCGAATGCCAGAATATCTGTCGGAAGGCTTGCCCCCTTTTCATATACTGCTGCTCCTTCTTCAGAGTGACACCGATGACACTTTTTGACAACGTACTCTTTGTTCTTTATGAGATTTTCCAGAAACTTGTTATGGTCACTCCCGGTAAAGATTCGTTCCGGATTGTTTGATGCGATGATAATTCCGTGGCTGTCCACAATTTCTATATGTGTGTCTGTTTCAATAGGTATGTTCCTGATCACCTGCGAAAGCATATAATTCGTGGGGTTGATTTCTCCTCCAACAATGCCGACTGCTTCACCGTCTTTGTTCCTGAGGGGTGTAAGGGCAAAAATTACTTTCTTCTTTATGGGATCGACCGTATATATGTCGGAAATAACCGGTTTTCCGTCAGCAATGATCCTGCTGATATACGGAATGTTTAAAAGGTTGACCGAGCTCTCAATCCGTGACGGATAGGTTAACACCGTATTGCCGTCTAAATCGAGGAGAAAGATGCCATCCGTAAATATTGAATACTGATATGCCGTCTGCAAAGCCTTCTTTTCCGGCTGCCAGTCGCCATCATTGAAGTCAATCCCGCCCGAAAGAGAGATATCATACAGCCGGTTAAAATTCTGTTCAAGAATGGAATCCCCGTGGTTCGCAATAGTCTTTGCGAGTGCGACCCTCCTGTCCAGAGACTGGTCGATGGTATCTTTGACCGTTATATAACTGGCAATCCCGATACTAACAATTATTATCAGGATACAGAGGATGAGTGAAATTATAATTCTCTTATACAATGCCCTAAATTAACCAGCGTGCTGATCAGCTTCCGTTTCTTCTCGACTCTCGTGTTCGAGAGATTCGCCGGTTATTTTCTCGTATTCAAGTGGATGCTCATGGGTCATTCTCTTCACTGATATTTTCCCAGTAAAGATTGACGTATCAAGGGGAAATACCTCAGGACTGAAGACAGCGTTATACAGATGCCATGTAATGATTACCAGAAAGGCAAGGAGCGCTTCGTTCGTATGGGCCGCCTTAGCCGCCGGGATAAACTCTCCCGGCAAAAACCGCACGATTACGGTCGGAAACCAGAGTATCAGTCCGGTAACAATCATGAGGAGCCCGCCAACCACTACCCCCCAGTACTCAAATTTCTGCTTATAATCATACCGGTCGCATCGTGCCGGATGATCGGTTACACCGAAATAATATTTCAGATTTTCGATAGCGTCTGTAAAATCCTTTCTGTTTATCACCATGGTTGCCTGCCATTTTCTGAACACTAATCCCACCGAGGCCACGAATATATGAAAAACCGTCATGACGGCAAATATCAGTCCGGTATACCGGTGTATCAGGCGTACTGAATCTACGCCGCCGAGCGTAAGAATAATCCATTGTGAAAGATTGTATTCATGGAACTTTTGCGACAAACCGGTCACCACAAGAACCGCAAAGGTTATCATGGCAAGCTGATGCTCAAGTATACGGTAGATACCGAATCTTCTGAATTTCCCTTCTATGAATACACCTTCTTTCGCCGGCATGGCACCTCCTATCTGTTAACAGTATACCGCCAGATATGCAGGAGTATCTGAAGTATCAACCCGACCATCATGAACGGAATAAATATCTTATATATGAGATTAATCGTGAAAACGAGCGGTGCCCGTTTCAGACTCGGCTTGTAATGAGAGATCCAGCTGTCCGGGAAATCCGCCGTTGCGTCCGGATGACATTTCTGGCACCGTTTTACAAGCTTTGTCTTGACAACAGAAGACCCCGGGCCCGTCGTCGTCGTAATATCGTGAATACC
>JBFGJU010000081.1:0-8110 GCA_041577035.1 Thermodesulfovibrionales bacterium
CCTGTTTTGATTCAATAATTATATCATAATAGGATATAATTACCGATGAGACCGGGCTTCCATCATAACCTCTTGAACGGTTATTTTGAAGATCCATGCCTGTTCGTGAGAATCCCCATGGAAAAACGTGCACTTCTTTTTGACTCCGGGGATGTGAGGAATTTAAGACCTGCCGACGCTCACAAAATAACCGACGTCTTCATCACCCACACCCATATGGACCACTTCGTCGGATTTGATATGATAATCAGAACGCTCCTGCGGCGAGACCGCCCGCTGAACGTGTATGGACCTTCCGGCATCGCTGAATGTATAGCGGGGAAATTACGCGGATATAGCTGGAATATGATACAGGAATATCCCTTTTTGCTCAATGTGTATTCTTTTAGCGGTAAGACGCTGACACATTCGGTTTTCGATGCACAGAAGAAATTCAGGAAAGAAATGCGAAAGAGGACGAAGTCAGAGGGGACCATACTGAAGGATCCCTTGTTTCATGTAAAAGCCGCAGTACTGGATCATGGTATCCCGTGCCTTGCGTATTCGATTCAGGAAACAGTGCATATTAATATCGATAAAGACGGGCTACAGAGGAAAGGGCTCACGGTTGGACCGTGGCTGACCGAATTTAAGAAGATATTAAGAGAAGACCATTCTCGTCAAAAGGAGATTATGGTAAATGGGATATCATACCGTATCAATCAGTTAAAGGACATAGCGATGTTTACGTATGGACAGATAATTTCCTATGCTACAGACATCTCAATGAGTTCGGACAATATTGCGCGACTTACGGATTTTGTGAAAGGATCGGATATCTTTTACTGCGAGGCTTACTTCATGGACAAAGACAGGGAACGGGCTTTTGAAAGATTTCACCTGACGGCAAAAACATGCGGCACCATTGCAAAGAATGCAGGGGTAAAGAGACTTGTTCCAATGCATTTTTCTCCCAAATACTCCGGCTGTCCCGAGGCTGTTATTGATGAGGCGATGGACGCGTTTCAGTCCTGAATTACGGGTTCAGCTTTTTTGAATTAGAAATATTAGGTATGTAATAAAGCTAAAAAGCAAAGCAACTCCTTCATAATGTTCATTATAAGCGTGGTGAAAAACAAAACATACACTTTACTGTTATCCAACGATTTTCATGCTGATATCCGCTGCACGCACAGAATGAGTCAGTGCCCCGACTGAGATTAAATCTACTCCGGTCTCTGCAATTTCTCGGACCTTTCTCAAGGTGATATTGCCTGATGCCTCCGTTTTGATCTTTCCGTGAGCAATTCGGACCGCCTTCCTCATATCTTCAACTGACATATTATCCAGCATTACAATATCAGCGCCTGCTTCTATCGCCTCTTTTACATCTTTCAGGCTTTCAACTTCAACCTCGATTTTTGCGAGATAGTTGCCGGCTTTTGCACGTTGCACAGCCTCCTTCAGGCTCCCCACGGACTCGATATGATTGTCTTTAATCAATATGCCGTCATAGAGGCCGAAACGGTGATTATCTCCTCCCCCCATCCTCACGGCATATTTTTCCATAAATCGATGCCCCGGAATCGTTTTTCTGGTATCAACGATTCTCGTTTTCAAACCGCTTACGGCATCCACAAACTGCCGGGTCCTTGTTGCAATCCCTGAAAGTCGCTGTAACATATTAAGACTCACCCGCTCTCCGGCAAGTATGCTGTGCGTTCGCCCGATAACTTCACCAAGCACGGATCCTTTTCGGGCCCTGTCCCCTTCTTTATAAAACGTCTTGAAGACTATAGCAGGATCAAGGATAGAAAACACCTCTTTTGCGAATGGGAAGCCCGCAAGAATAAAACTATCTTTTGCTATGAATAACGCCCGCGACTCACTCTCATCGGGGATAACCAGTCTGGTGGTTATATCTCCGTGACCTAAATCTTCTTCAATCGAACGTCTTATTAAATCAATGACACTTGACGGAATATCCAAACAGTCTAACTCCCTTCAGGTATACGATAATAATCATTTCTTTATGCCGATTTCATGAAGTTTCTTCAGATTCTCCATATTTTTTTCCTTTTTCTTCAGAAAAGCGTCATACTTCTCTTTCTCTTTTTGCACAACATCCTTTGGCGCTTTATTTAAGAAATCCTCATTCATCAGCTTCCGATTTACCAATGATAAAGACTGATCTATCTTGGCATCCTCTTTCTTCAGTCTTTCTACTTCCAGATTAACGTCGAGCAGGCCCTCAAGCGGTATGTACACCTCAACAGTGTCTCTCACCGCTGATGCCGAGCCCCTCGGCTTTCTCACTCTCATTCCCATTCTTGATATTTTCGATTTCGCAAGCTTTTCCACAAATATATTATTTTTCTCAAGAACCGCATGAGAAAGTTCATTCAGTGTCTTTATATATATCGCAAGTTCAAGTGACGGGGATAAATTCAATTCACCCCGAATAGTCCTGATGCCCGTAACGGTCTCTATTATGATATTCATCTCGGCCTCTGCATCGGGATCACGGGGGATATCCCGGGGAAAAGACTTTATGACAATACTGCTCACCGTTGAATCACCGTTTTCAGCATCATGTTTATTTTTTCCCTGCGAGCTTGCATTCTTCATGAATGGAAGATTTTGCCAGAGTTCTTCAGTCACATATGGCATAAAAGGATGTAGCATTCGCAGTGTGTTTTCCAGAACATACAACAGGCATTCCTGCACAGCCTGTTTATCCGTTGATGCACCATAAAGAATCGGCTTAACCATTTCTATATACCAGTCACATAATTCATGCCACACGAAATGGTAAACAGCATGAGTGGCATCATTAAACCGGTATTCGCGAAGTGAAGCATTCACTTCCTCTGCCGTTGCAGCAAGCCTGCTCACAATCCATTTACTGCTTACATCGAGACGTTGCAAGCTCATATCTTCGGGCACAGAAGAACCGCCGGTATTCAGGAGAATGAACCGCGTAGCGTTCCACAGTTTATTGATGAAATGTCTGTATCCTTCCACACGCTCTTCTGAAAACTTGATGTCCCGGCCCTGCGCAGCGAACGCAGCGAGGGTAAAGCGAAACGCATCTGTCCCGTATTTTTCCATTATTACCAGAGGATCGATAACATTTCCTTTGGATTTTGACATCTTCTGGCCGCTCATATCTCTTACCAGGGCATGTATGTATACATCCCTGAACGGGACGTCATTCATAAATTTAATACCCATCATGATCATCCGTGCAACCCAGAAGAAGATAATATCAAAACCCGTTACAAGCACGGTTGTTGGATAATATTTTTCCAGATCAGGGGTACTATCGGGCCAGCCGAGCGTTGAAAACGGCCATAATGCAGATGAAAACCATGTATCCAGGACATCCTCGTCCTGCACAAGGTCCCCGGAGCCGCACCACGGACATGCTGTCGGAGTTTCACGAGATACGATAACACCTTTCTTCATTTTGCACTCTTCATTGCTGCTCTCAGCGCAATACCATGCGGGTATTCTATGCCCCCACCAGATCTGTCGTGAGATGCACCAGTCTTTGATATTCTCCATCCAGGAATAATAGGTATTGTCCCACGTCTTTGGAAAAATTCTGATTTTTTCTTCGCGAACTGCCTTAATCGCTTCTTCTGCAAGAGGTTTCACGCGTACATACCATTGAGGTGTTGAGAGAGGTTCGATCACTGTTTTGCAGCGGTAACACTGTCCTATGGAGTGGGCATGGTTCTCCACTTTAACGATAAGGCCGACATGCTCCAGGTCATTCAAAACCTTCTTTCTGCATTCATAGCGATCAAGTCCGGCATAACGAGGCCCGGCATCGACAGTCATACGACCATCAGCGCCGATCACGGATATGAAATCAAGGGGTGGCTCCTGCCTTCTGGCAATAGCTTCATCATTAAAATCGTGAGCAGGAGTGACTTTTACAGCTCCCGTCCCGAATGCCGGATCCACTGCTTCATCACCGATTACCGGAATTTTTCTCTCGGTCAGAGGTAACCGAACATATGTCCCGATTATTTTTTTATATCTCCCGTCATCCGGATGGACGGCTATGGCGATATCACCAAGCATAGTCTCCGGTCTCGTCGTCGCAACAACAACAGGTCCGCCATCACCATCAGCAGGATACGTAATATGCGTTAATTTTCCGTCAAAGGTCTCATGCTCGACCTCTATATCTGAAAGAGCGGTATGACACCTGGTACACCAGTTAATAAGGCGATTATCCCTGTAAATGAGCCCCTGCTCGTAAAGACTGACAAATACCTCAATGACAGCGCGGGAAAGGCCATCATCAAGCGTAAACCGCTCTCTCGACCAGTCACATGATGCCCCAAGCCTCTTGAGCTGGTGAGTTATTTTACCGCCATACTCCGCCTTCCACTTCCAGACATGCTCAATAAAAGCATCTCTGCCGATTTGATATCGGTCAACCCCTTCACCTGACAGATGTCGTTCAACAACGTTCTGTGTAGCAATGCCAGCATGATCCGTTCCGGGAACCCAGAGCACATTGTATCCAGACATTCTTTTCCATCGTATCAGAATATCCTGCAGTGTCGTATTGAGTGCGTGCCCCATATGAAGCGTTCCGGTAACATTCGGAGGCGGTATAACAATCGTATAGGGTTCGGCATCAGCTTCCGGGTCAGCAACGAAGAATGTATTCGTTATCCAGAAGGTATACCACTTTTCTTCAACACCTTCAGGGTTATAACTTTTGCTTAATTCTTCCATAACAAAGAAAGACGGGGAATTAGCTCTGCCTTTTCCCCGCCGTTATTTTTTGGATAGCTATTACTGTCTATAATTCAGATTTTATCTTTTCTATCTCTTTGGTAATGATAGTGTTTGCCAGATAGGGAACGGTTTCCCAGATCACTTTTTCAACCTCTTTCGTAAGAGACGTAACCGAGCCCTGGACAATTTCCTTCAACATCTTCTCAACCATTTCCGGAGCAATTTCCCAAAGGATCTTCTCTATGGAATCCTTCATGGCAGGGGTCAAAGATGCCATTAACGAATCCTTGATATCCAGTCCGGCCAGAAATGCCGATATCCTCTCATTCACTGTTTTTTCAAAAATATGGAGCAGGTCCTTATCAGCGGGCACTTCGGCCTGCGCGGAACCCGGCTCATAGACCGGTGCCGGCTCGGTAATTATCTCCTCTACAATTTCAGCAGGATGCGCCTCTGCACCTGGTTCATCCATAATGACTGCAGGCTCAGGTGTAATTGCTTCTTCGGCCGCAGTTGGCATTTCCGGCGTGTCTTCAAGAGACCAGAGGTCTTCGTCTTCCACCGCGGCCTCGACAGCTTCAACCTCTGGTTCCGCCTCATGGGAAATCTCGGCTTCCTCGGCGATTTCAAACGGTTCCCCGCCGGGTTCTTCAGCATGGGCCACACCTTCAGCTGCACTAGCCATATCCGCCCCTTCGTCTGCCGAAGAAAAAACAGTGTTCATCTTATTTATCAATTCCTGAGATTCAAAGGGTTTTACAACCGAATCATTTGCACCAACCTGCTTGGCAAGTTCAGCGTCAATAGGCTCGAATGCCCCGGCAAGAAGGACCACCGGAACGTGGGCCGTTTTTGGATTCTGTCTGATCCGTTCGCAGAGTTGATAGCCATTCACCTTGGGCATCTCAATATCTGCCATAACAACGTCAGGCATAATGGAATCTATTACTGCCAAAGCATCCTCACCATTGCTGACAGACTGGATCTCGAAATCTTCCTCGGACAGAATCAGTTCCACGACTTTCTGAATCGTGATACTATCGTCTGCCAGTAATAGTTTCCGTGCCATTTTTTCTCCTTTAGAGCTCTTTGAAATTGTATTGCTAACTAGTGAAAAAGTCAAGGCTTTTTAACAGTTACAGCAATTCAGTTGAACCAACGGTTCAGCAGGAGGACTGCCCTCAGGTCCCTCCGCTTAATCCACCCCCCGAAAGTGAAGACGTAAGATCACTCAAAGATGAAGCAGAACACGAGAATGCGGACAATACCTTTTTCACATTATTTGAGGCACACTTTGGACAGGATGTATCCTTTTCAGAAGCATGGATACTCTGAAGACGAGAGAACTTCTCTTTGCAATCCCGGCAAATATATTCGTAAATCGGCATCTGACCTCCTGTTATAAGTGCGATTATGTATAATTATTTTATCCCGTTATACCGTATTAGTCAAACAGACATCCAGAGAATAAGCCCTCATACCTCTCCCTTAAAACCTGATATAATTTATATATGAAAGAAGCAATGTTTTATGAAAAGCAAAAGGAAACCGAAGTAGCGCGTCATCTGTGTGCCCATAATTGTCACATAAAAGACGGGCAGAGGGGCATCTGCGCAGTACGTGAAAACCAGAAAGGAACCTTATACAGTCTTGTGTACGGCAAGGTCATCTCATTGAACAGTGACCCGATAGAAAAAAAACCCCTTTTTCATTTTCTGCCCGGCTCAACATCCCTGTCCATTGCAACGGCAGGATGCAATTTCCGCTGCAAGCATTGTCAGAACTATGAAATATCCCAGTTTCCGAGAGAAAGGAAATTTCAGATACCGGGCACGGATATGCAGCCGGAGGAAATCGTGAATGCGGCATACGAGACTGGCTGTGAAAGCATTTCTTATACCTATACTGAACCGACCATTTTTTTTGAATTTGCGTATGACTGTGCACGACGTGCCCACGCAAAGGGCATCAAAAATGTTTTTGTGAGCAATGGGTACACCGGCGCTGATGCAACAAAATCCATTGCGCCATACCTGGCCGCTAATAATATCGACCTGAAAGGCAGTGATAAACTCTATAAAGAACTCTGCGGTGCAAAGCTCAACCCGGTGAAAGAGACCATCAGGCTTATGAAAGAACTCGGGGTCTGGGTTGAAGTTACTACTCTCGTAATCCCTGATTACAATGACTCTGACCAGGACCTTACCGAGATTGCCTCCTTCATCGCATCGGTTGATCCATCCATACCGTGGCACGTCAGCCAGTTCTATCCAACCTACAAGGTACTCGACAAACCCAGAACACCGTTTGAGACCCTAAAAAAGGCAATGGAATTCGGGTATTCAGCGGGACTTCAGTATGTGTATGTCGGTAACGTACCGGGTGAATCAGGAGAACATACCTATTGCCCGGTTTGCAGGGATATATTGGTCAGACGGATCGGGTACCGCATTCTTGAAAACAGACTTGAGGGCAACCGCTGCCCAGCATGTAGCCACGTCATAGCAGGCGTCTGGTCTCTGTAACGTCATTTAGCAGTATACGCGAAGATCTTTTTTTGTCAATCCAGCAGACAATATATGTAATTTATTGCCTTATTATATGCCTTTATTTGCATATTATTAGGATTTATTGTTTTTTAAGGCATAATAATAAAAAAATAATTTTGATGCTAACCTGTTGAAGCAATTCAATTTTATCACTTTCCTGTGGTGCGTATACCACTAGGTATAAGAATTGCTTGATCATTGTGCTGTACGAGGAGGAGACTTAGAAAATGGGAAAGAAAATTATCGTCGCGGACGATAACAGGACGTTTTTAATGTATATGGGACTGCTCCTCAAACGCTTCGATTTTGAGGTTCTCCCGGCTGAAGACGGACTGGATGTGTTACGGTTGATAAAACTGGTCGGGGCAGATCTCGTACTGCTCGATGTCCATATGAAACAGATGGATGGTTTTGCCGTTTTGAGGCATATCAGACAAGAAAAGACAACGGCTCACATTCCCGTTATTATGGCCTCTGTCGACAGTACTGATGACGTTATAGCCACCTGTAAGAAACTGGGGTGTTTTGCGTACCTCAAAAAGCCGATCAAGATAAATGCCCTCTATGATGCGATTCAGCGATGTTTCTTTTCATACCGCGGGACGCATCGGAGG
The DNA here is from genome assembly GCA_041577035.1 of Thermodesulfovibrionales bacterium. GTDB lineage: Bacteria > Nitrospirota > Thermodesulfovibrionia > Thermodesulfovibrionales > UBA6898. Next base: position 7,904 of record JBFGJU010000081.1, read on the forward strand.
GTTCTGAGAGCGCATCTGCACCAAAAAATTACCCTGAAACACGAGGGCAATCACTTTGACCTGTATACAGAAACGCTTTCTGAAAGAGGCCTATATCTCATAAAAGAAACTCCCTTGCCTGTTGATTCTGTAGTTGAACTGGCATTGCCTGTCAAAAATCACCTATTGTCACTGCGGGGAACGGTTATCTATACAAAAAAAATGTTC
>JBFGJU010000082.1:0-8004 GCA_041577035.1 Thermodesulfovibrionales bacterium
AGTATAGCTGGTATTATTGATCAACGAATTTTTTAATGCTCTCAAAGGAGATATGATGAGACCCTTCAGTTTCTGGAAAAAGCAGATACAGCAACTCGACTATTACGAAAAAACATTCTTCAGGGATATGATTAAGACCCTCCTGTCCTGGGACATATTGAGAAAAGAGGTCCTGGAACTTGAGATAATCCTGAAAATACTGGAATCGGATATATCGTTTGATAAGCTAAATACGACAGAAATTCGAGATATTGAGAAGATGAATAGTATACCCGAACATTTTAAACGGTATCATATTCCCGATTCGCTCAGAAATTAAGCACGTCCTTCAAACTGCATTGCGCTTCCTTTTCATGCTATTCTCAGCCGATCAGGTCCTGTTATATATCGCCCGAACAAACGTTACCGATTTTGGATATTGTATTGTAGCTATAAGAAATCAAAATAAAATGGGCAAAAGGTGATTATTTTATATTTTATCCCGAGTTCATCTCAGCATTTTCCTTTCTGTCTATGTTTTTAGCTCAGCCTTAGCCTCAGCCTTAACTCGCCTTAGGCGGGTAAACCTAGCTTAAATTCATCCATTTTGGGGATTGACAAACTTCTTGTTTCCAGTAAAATTTTAGTTAGGGGCTTATAAAAAGAAAGGAGCAATAAATCCATGAATTTGAAAATTGATAATTTGGAGGCTGTGGCTGTAATGAATGCATTGCAGCGCTATGTGAAGGAACTTGAAAAGGCCGGTGATGAAAAGGGAATCCAGATTGAGAGAAAGACTGTACAGGATCTCATTTCCAAAATAGAATCTATGCCCGCGGGTGAAGTTATTTAAATACTGCATTCGACGAAAAACCTGTAAACATCATTGGGAGGATGCCGCTTAACTGGTGCTGCACTGTTAAATGGGCAAAAAGGGGGACAGATGTACCCATCTTAGCCCGTTGTGGCAGAGACGTATGACCACACATACACATTCCTGTCATATTTTGGTAACAAAAATGTCATTCTCGTCATCATCAGAGTGTCTTTCTCATTATTAATCAAGATATTTCTGTTGGCATGGAATATGCTTTTGATATTTTGAGATATAATAAATAAGGAGTGCTTGAGACATGAAGCTGGTTCCATCATTTGGGTTATTCTTTAATAACATGAAGAACCATCTGCACTCTCTTAGACATCCCCAGCGCATGCCTGATGACGGGCGTTCCGTTGCGTTTGCCTCATCCCTGCTTCAGATCTCTGAGTTCCGGTTCTTTCATATTGCCCATATCGAATGGTTCGGAAATGATATACCTGACCGCAGGATGGAATCATTTTTTTGCGAATATCTGTTTACCGGCATTATTCCCTTCTGGGTGCGCAATCTGTCGCGAAAGGTCCTGAATCGGCACAAGCAGGGAACCCTCAAACCCGCTGATTTCGGTATCAAACGTTATATTGCCACGCCGGAGATGAGGACCAAAGGAAAATGGATAATAGTAATGCTTTTTATGCTTGTCGCCGTCTTCTGTTACCTTATTTCCGGATTCGAACCGATGTAGATGCGTTTATTGCGTTTAGCGTTCAGCGAAAAAACGTCATTCTTTTTTATAAAAAGTTGTCATTCCCCGGCTCGACCGGGGAATCCAGGGCTTCTACTGCCCTTTAGCTATTCACCATCATCCTATTGTTTTTTTATGCTCAGCACTCGTTGCTCATTGCTTTTTACTTTTTTGAGCTCAGGCCGAACTGCTCAATCGAGTTCCATGCCGAAGTGTTAAAGGATGCTAAACGCAACAAACGCATAACGCGCCACGCCAAATAAATGGAGCCATACTCAGGTCAATTTCCTTGGACAACCCAACCCTGGACACGTCCCCGTGTGCCACAAAGTATAAATAGGATGACCATTTTTACCTTCGCATGGCTCCAATGTATTTACTGCGGTCACCCAGTCACGCTAAACTATAGGTCTTTCTCTAAGTGGGTGCTTCTGAAGATGCTTTAGGCTTCCTCCTCACTCATGGAGGCATGCTCACCACACCTTTCTCCTGCTCCCGTTTGCAATTTGCTTAGTCCCTAAGTTCAATCCGCACCAGGGAACCGCATGCTCTATGTCTACCTTTATTCTAACTCTCTTCGGCACGCCGGTCAAGCAGATAATTCAGCGAAATAGTGAAGGCTAACTCCTTGATTTTATTCGGGAATTAAAACGAGATCGAAGATATCGCTGGTAGTGCCTTTTTCAGGATAATGCTGGGTGATCAAGGTCTGAAATCCACGGGCAGAAACACGGATATGGATATGGGGAGGACGGAAAAAATAACCCTTTGGACGATTGCTCTCAAAGGTATATATTCCCTTGTCATCAGAAAAGACCGTTGCCCGATAGGCATCGTCATACTCTCCATCAGGCCCGGTAAGCCAGAATTCTATTTGTGCATTTTTGATCGGGCTGCAATCAGAAGATGATTTGACCATCCCGTTCAGGACGTATCCTTTGCCTACGCTCGACCGTACGGGGGCATCAGGCTCATAAAACGGTCCGAGCATATCTTCTTTTGTAGGCATACACGTTTCACCGAAGGACTGCGAACATAATCCCGAAACAAGCATGATGGCCACGAACAGCACGATCATATATTTATGCACGGGCATATTTATACTATACCGCTTTTTACGTACACTGACAATCCCGCCAGAAAAAACAATCCCGTAAAATCGCATAGCGACCACGGGATAAGGCTGAGCTTGAGAACAAAAGACTGTGTCTGTTCTCAACCTTCTTTACTCCTCTATAACCTCTTCCTCCTGCTCTTCTATGAGGTCCTTTGCAATTACTTTCTGGACATATTTTTTGAAGGCCTCAGATTCCTGCTCGCCGAGCCCTCTGAATTCTATTGCCATCCCGGGTGATCGTTTTAAAAAATCACCGAATAGGTCATTGACATGTACAACAACTCCTTTTGATCGAACGAGAGCACCTCCTTCAAGCGTTATTACAACGTCGACCTCACTCCCCTTAGGCAGGGGCTCGTGTTTACGAACGTAAATGCCTCCTTCAGAAATATTCTCCACAAAGAGCTGGTGACTCTTACCCTCATGAGTGACAACTGCCCGCTTATTAAAGGGTGCTCTCATATGTTTTCTGTCGGTGCCTTTTCTTCCATAAAAACATCTTTGGAAAACTTCATGAAGCGTTTCTATTTTTAATGGTTTAAACAGATAGTCAAAACAACCTAAGTCCCTGCATTCATCAATTGTCTCGGGACTTCTGTCGGTCGAGACCATAATGACGGGTATGTCAGCAGTTTTTTTATCATCTTTTAAATGCCGGAGTACTGATATTCCATCCATGGTATGCATATGAACATCAAGCATGATTGCGTCCGGATTCTTTATTGCAATCTCCTTTAATACCTCTACACCACTCTTCACCGGAAGAACCTGAAAGTCGAATCGTTTGAGAAGAATTCCGGTATACATTAAGACAAACTTATTGTCATCTGCGATAATTATTTTCTTGCTCATTATGCCATCCCTTTTTTTCGGTTGTCAGATTCCTACCTGTTTGTTTTCTTGTCCCATTAAAAAACCCATACCAGAGGGTATAGGCTTCACAACTCAAAACTACTTCGGTAACCCTGCTATCCCGTATGACTTCGCCATCTTCGGGGTCAGCGGCTTTGCGTCCTAACCCTTACAGGTAGTTTGCTCTTATCGGTAGCTTATGTTTATATCTCCCATACATTATCACCATATGTAAGATATGTCAATACTCAATCAGCCTGTTGAAAAACTATTTTAACGCTTTTATTCGTCAGTCCCGCGTAAGCGGGAATCCAGTGTTTTCAAATACTTTCTGGATACCCGTTTTCACGGGTAAGACAACTGTTTCTGAAATGAAGGTCTTTTTCAACAGCCTGGCAATGATTTGACAATAAGTTTCTTATACACAATGATATAAAGGAAAAACCGTATGAACGGTTCCTCCTTGATTTTCTATAGTTTATTGTTTAGAAAGATAATTCTTTGTTGATCAGAGTAAAATAAAATGAAAGGAAATATATGAAAATATGATAGTGTCTCGGTTTATTATTGTTCTTTCTATCTGTATTTTTATGCTCAGCCCCGACTCTTCTCTGGATGTAACTGCTGATGATACCTATACAAACCCGGTATTAGTCGAGACGTTTGAGATCAGAAGGATGAATCCTGCTCGATACATCGGAATACTCGGGATAGGCGATCCGACCGTCCTCTTGTATCAGGGCAGATACTATCTGTATCCAACCGGAGACAACCGCGGATACGACGTTTATATTTCAAGGGACCTCATTCGCTGGAAAAAAGGACCACGGGTATTTCGATCCGACGAGCATGGTGTCTGGGCGCCGGATGTCTTTTATGATTCTGAAGACAAAATGTTTTACCTTTATTACACGGTTAACAAACGGATTGGAGTAGCTGCAGCGCGTCGTCCTGACGGGATGTTTAATGATCAGGGAACACTCATCAAAGATGCGATAGATGCCCATATGTTTCAGGATGAGGATGGTTCATACTATCTCTTTTATACGACCTATCCATCGTTCAGGATTTACGTCCAGCCAATGGAGACCCCTGTGAAAAAAAAAGGAGAACCTGTTCAGATCATCGAGCCAGCTGAATCATGGGAAAAGAATCACGTTCCGATTACCGAGGCCCCCTGGATGCTGAAGCATAACGGTATGTATTACCTTCTTTATTCCGGCGGTAGTGCGGATTCAGAGAACTACGCGATCGGTTATGCTACCGCGAAGAGCCCAATAGGTCCTTTCATAAAGTACTCTGGCAATCCGATCGTAAAAAAAGGTAAAGGGATCTTCGGGCCCGGACACGTAAGCGTGACAGAGGATATTGACGGAACCCTATGGATGGTGTATCACCAGCAGAAGAACAGATCACCGGGATGGAACCGGATTATATGCATTGATAGAATCTGGTTCGACGACAAGGGCATTCTCCACACAAAAGCCACCCGCAGTACACCACAGCCGGCACCAGTTGTAATCCCGTAAAATCGCATGGCGACCACGGGATAATCCCGTAAAACTTACGTCACGGGACTAATTCGTAAAGCTCAGGATATAAGCATAAAGCTTAAAATGAAATTTATTAATCGTAAATCTGTGGGGTTTTATCTGGATGAGCATTTCAGGATGCTTTATGTTCGATCCATGACAGCATCATCTCTTCCAGCATATCCAGTGGTAGTGCACCATGTTCGAGGAGACGGTCGTGGAATTTTCTGATATCAAAAAGCGAACCAAGGACATTCTGTGACTTTTCCCTCAGCTCGAGTATCTTCAGTTCACCTATTTTGTAGGAAAGCGCCTGTCCCGGAATCGCGATATAACGGTCCACCTCGACTGCTATTTCCCGATCTTCAAGACCCGTATTCTCCTGACAATACTGGATAACCTTTTCACGACTCCATTGAAAGAAATGGAGGCCTGTATCAACAACCAGCCTGACCGACCGCCAGAGTCCGAACGATAGCCTGCCGTATTCAGCATAATGATCCTTGTAAAATCCCATCTCTTTTGAGAGCGTCTCTGCATAGAGCGCCCAGCCTTCGATAAACGCTGTTGAACCTCCATACCGTCTGAAATCAGGAATATGCTCCAGTTCCTGCATAATCGCCACCTGGAGATGATGGCCGGGGACCGCCTCATGGTAGGACAGTGCCTCCATATCGTACTTCGGTCTCTGCTCGGGTCGATAGGTATTTGCATAAAAATATCCGGGCCGTGAAAAATCCCTGGGCGGCGGATAGTAATACGCAGCAGGCGCTGTCTTTTCACGGTAGTGTTCTATTTACTTCACTGCGTACCCTGCCTTCGGAAGTCTTCCAAAATATTCAGGAAGTTTTTCATCCATATGAGATAGAATCTCACGGTACGCCGCGAGAATCTCCTGTCCTGTTTTCGGGTAGAGGTCTTTCTTTTCTTTCAGGTGTGCGGAAAAGTCCCTGATACTTCCGTTAAAACCGATCCGACCCATGATCTCTTGTATTTTATCTTCGATCATGCGGACCTCGCGAAGTCCAATCTCATGGATCTCTTCAGGAGAAAGGTCTGTGGTGGTATGGTATTGCACATACAGCCGGTAGAGGTCAGCGCCATGAGGCAAAGACCAGATGCCTTCCTGCTCTCGTGACTGAGACATATAATCTGTTTTCAAATACTCATGGAGCCTCTGATAAGCAGGTATTACTGACACTGAGATGGCGTTCCGGACCAATGTACTGATTTCATCTTTTTCACTGTCTGAAAAACCGTCTCCCGTCCTGGATATGGACTGATACAGCGGACTCTCCTCAGGGGCATGTCGTGCGAACATCTCGACCTGTGCCACAACATGCTCGATGCTCTTTCTGAACGCTCTGATGTTCTTCTTAATTCCTGTCTGCAACAGTTCGATCACCTGATCAATCTGCCTCGAGAATGCTGTAAGCCGGGCACAAAAGTGTTCAAAGTCCCGTGTTGTTTTGAAAGGATGAAACTCTATTATCTGGGGAAAATCAATGTGCGGGCCCTGGAGATGATTGAGTGGCACGTAATGCGTTCCAAACTCATAGAACCGGATGTGATTCTCTAGTGTCTTCTGAAGGAGGTGATGGTTGATCCTATCTTCAGCGCTGAGTGTAGATTCGTTTATATCTTCGATTTTCGCGAGCAGTTCTTTAAAGTAGTCATTCTCTGCTCTGATCGACGCTGCTGACAGATCCTCGAGCGCGTCATTATAGCGGTGGTCACCGATATACGTCGCAAATGTCGGATTATGCTTGAGAACATATTCCCAGTAGTCCGAACAGTAGCGATCTAGCATGAGTAACAGTATATCCTGAACAGAAGCAAATAGAAAAGTTTATGTCCTGCTCTTATTCGCAGCTTGTGTTTCGGCCGGAGGGTTAAATTATCGATTTTATCAATTGCAGAAAGATTAAAAATGCGGGAGAATAAGGATGGAGGGTTCATCCACATCCCTGAAGTATATCGGTTATTGATTTGTCCCGCTCATATGAGTGGAGAATATAGTAATTATGGTCTGTCCGGTATAGCTGATATGGCTGAAAGCTGGAGGACCGAGGAGGATATCATGAAAAAGATAAGTGCTGTATTGGCCATTACCGTCATTATAGTAGTATACACCGCTTCATTCGTATTCGCCCACTGTGAAATCCCCTGCGGTATCTATGATGACAAGGCAAGAATCACCCTTATGAATGAGCATATTACTACCATCGAAAAATCTATCAAACAGATAAGCGAGCGCTCCGGGCAGACTCCCATAGAATATAATCAGCTCGTTCGGTGGATATCAAACAAGGAAAACCATGCGAATGAACTCCAGCACATCGTGACCCAGTACTTCATGACGCAGAGAATAAAGTTTGATGCGAAGGACTATGAAAAGAAGCTGACCGTTCTGCACAAAATTCTCGTGCACGCCATGAAGGCCAAGCAGACGACTGACCTCGAGCACATAGCTACACTGCGGACGCTTGTCAAAGATTTTGAGACGCTCTACTTTGGTCACAGTCATAAGCAATAGCCCAGTATGCAGTAGAAATAATTGTTGGAGAATAAAGGCTGGAGAGGATTTCTTTATACTGTATATAATGTTTGATTACTATAGATTTCAGTGCTCGTAATATTGCCATGAAACAAATAATACTATTTAATATCAAAAGCTTTGATATTAGTTCTTAAAGTGATTTCCATGCTTCTCATCATCACACCAAAGACGATGAAATAACACGATTGACTTCCAGATGAATTCTGTGCTATATTGATAATGATTTTCATTATCTATATAAATTTATGGCACATCTAAAGGAAAAAGAGCTCTTTCAAAGCTACATCGAGAGCAAAGGACTCAGGCATAGTGAGCAGAGGATGCAGATCCTTGACGTATTCCTGAAAACAGAGAAGCATCTCACGACTGAGGAACTCTACAAACTCGTGCAGGAAAAGC
>JBFGJU010000083.1:0-7980 GCA_041577035.1 Thermodesulfovibrionales bacterium
CGTTACGCTTCGTAACGGTTGCGTTACGGTCTGTAACGGTTGCGTTACGGTGTTACGGTCAAAACGTAACGCGGATCGTAACGATTCCTCTGTCCTCTGTAGGTTCTGTTTCTGTCTTTTCTGTTTTTTACACATCACTCAGTACTCATTGCTCAGCACTTTCTTTCACTAGTTTTTCCAGCCGTAATTTTGCCCGTTTATTATTCGGATCGCGATCAAGCACTTCTTTGTAGTGCTCAATCGCCTGATGGGTAAGCCCTGCCTCTTCGTAAGCTCGCGCTCTGGTTAATCTTATATATACAGTATCGGGCAACTTATCTGCAGCTTTTTTCATTACATAAAGAGCATTATTGAAAAGTCTTCTTTCCCTGTAATAATTATAGATATTTATGAAAACCGAAGTCTTTATATCTTTTTCCTTTTCAGTGTATGCAAGTGCTTTAAGATAAACATTCTCAGCGATGGTGTCATTCCCCGTGCTCACGAGATAATCCGCAAAATGAACATATGGAACAGAACTTTCAGGGATTGCCATCATAATCTCTTCATCACGTAGCCCGTTAATAACCATAATTGCTATATACTCGCGCGTCTTTTCAGGTTCCATTGATATAGCCTTTTTTAGATAGTCGATGCCTGCATCTTTACGATCCCTGGCAAAAAGCCACGGGGCATAGATCTGATAGCGCAGTGTATTTTGTCGGTCATATCTGATTCCTGCCAGAAGGAGTCTTTCCGCAGTACTATCCTGTCTCAGCTCTGACAGGACAAGACCATACATCTGTAGGTATTCGGCATTGACCGGTTTGAGCTTCAAGGCTTTTCTATAATACTGGGCTGCTGATTCGTGATTTCCAAGGAGCCGATCTGTCTGGGCAATATAATACTGATATTCAGCCTCCAGCGGATCAAAACGTGCGGCGTTTAGAGCTTCATTCTTCATCGCCTGAAGTTCTTCAGTGCTACGAGAGATTTCCAGGTTCTTGTCTTTCAGAGGGAAATAATAGAATTGTCCGGCTAACAGAGAGATATTGAATAATCCACACGCTATCAATAAAACTGATACCGTACCAAACATGATCTTTCTTTTCGAAAGCTTGATGGTTTCGAGGTACGTTTTTTTATTTTCATGGAAACGTGTATGGGCTGCTGAAACAGTCAATCCAATCAGGAAGAAAAAATAGAGACCATTCGCCCCGATATGAAGATTAAAATCTGTAACGCTGTGAATAAGCATTGAGATTATGCCCGTGATACTCCCGATAAACAGATATATCAAGTATAGTTCCCGCCTTTTAATGAAAACCCTGTATGACCTGGAAAGAACAGCTGCAATAAACCAGACAAAGAGAATGACGGCTATAATGCCACCATCAATAAAAAGTTCAAGATAATCATTATGTGGATGTCCGAGAAAATAATTTGATGATATGCTGCGGTACTTCGGATAGATGTGAGAAAAGCTCCCGAACCCTGTACCGACTAGAGGATAATCTCTAATGATGTTAATGCTGTCGTTCCAGAATTCAAATCTTTTTTCATATATATCTCCACTGACATCCCGTATCTTCTCGAACCTTTCAAATATCGGTTCCCATCCAAACCACCCGACAACACATAGTATTAGGACAAAGAGGATCATTATAGAAAAACCTCTGCTCCTATTGACCTTTAGAACAATGAGTAAGCCGAATAATATCATCGAGAGAGTAAGAGCGATGATACCTGTCCGTGAGAGGCTTAGAAAGATTGATAGAGCTATCAGCACTGCTGAAAAGCCGATGAGGATATGCGTACTCGTCATCTTCTGATCAAAGAGTTCAGCTATCCGCTCCCTCAAGGATCCATACCTGAAATCTGGTTTGTAGAAAAGAAAGATGCTAAGAACAATAGGAAAAACCATTGTCATGAATCCGGCATAGTGATTGCGGTTCACGTAAGGGCCGAATGGCGATCCTCCTTTCGTTAACTCTCTGAAATAATAAATCTTATTGCTGGAAAGGAGGTGTTGTATCATGGCAAATAAAGAGAGAACAGATGCAAAGATTATTATAGCCATCACTGTTTTCTTCAAGTACTCTTTTTTTGCAAGAAGCTGTACCGTAACTATATAAAGACCTGCATACGAGGTAATTCTGAAGAATTCGATCAGGGTTTGCTTCTTATTTATTGTAAGCGGAATCCATCCGATGGGCTCAACTATCCCTGCAGTTTCACTGTATAATGCATAAGTATTTGAAGATATGAGTTTAACGAAACTTGATGGTAAAGGTATTAATTGTATAAGCATATAAGCCAGTAACAATATCAATGGTATGATACCGGGGATATCAAAGAGATATGGCTCCCTGTCTTTCATCTGATTGAATAACAATAGACAGAGAGCAAGCAGTGAGAGTGTTTCCATGATAGTAAATGACCATTGTTCAACGGTTCCAAATGCAAGGGGGCTAAAGATCAGGATAAAGATAAACAATCTGAAGACATTTTTATTCATTGCCGTTGCATAATATTTTTAGGGGTTGCGCGCTAAAGGCAAATCACCTTCGCATACGCATGCCTGCAACTGCATCATATATTGTATTGTTATCCAAAAAGTAGGCGGCAGGCATTCGGCCTTTTCCACAACCTTGACCTCAGCCTTAATCTGCCTTTCTTCAACTTGTTGCTTTATTCCCTCTATTATTTCTCTGTTTCTTCATCCGGAGAATAATTGTAGTTGTAATGTTTATCATAATAATAATAGCCGCTTTTTCTTGCATCAACAGCATTAATGACAATACCGATAATGTGCGACTTTATATCGTACAGTATTTTCAGTCCCCTGTGTACAGCTTCGTAAGTTGTTCTCCCAGCCCGTGCAATTATAATTGTGCCGTCAACAATATTACTCAAGATATGGCTGTCAGAAACAGCCAAAAGAGGAGCAGAGTCCCAGATAATGATATCAAATCTTTCATTGATTATCTTAACCAGTTCAATCATCTTTCTCGAACCGAGGAGTTCCGAGGGATTCGGTGGCATGGGCCCCGAAGGCATGACATGCAGATTATCAATGGGTCCTTTGAAAATTACTTCATTATCTGATGCACCTGCCAGTACGGTGCTCAGGCCTTTTGAATTATCTATGCCTAATTGCTTATGAATCACAGATTTTCTCAGGTCAGCGTCAACAAGCAGAACAGAATATTCAGACTGTGCAAGCGTAATTGCAAGGTTTAAAGCTGTAGCAGTCTTGCCTTCAGCCGGCTCGACGCTCGTAACTAAAATGTTCTTTGGTGGTTTTTCCGAACAGGAAAGCAGTATCGCCGTCCTCAGGGCCTTATACCCTTCAACAATCACGGACTTGGGTTTCTCAAGGATTACCTTTTCGACTACGCCCTCATCTCTGAAGAGTTGAATAGTCCCGAGTACGGGGATACCTAATTTTGCTTCGGTCTCATCAGGAGACTTTATAGTGTTGTCCAGATATTCAACAAAGAATGTGAGGCCGATACTTCCGATCAGACTAAAAATCAGACCCAAAAGTATGTACAGTGGTTTGTTAGGTTTTGCAGCTGATCCAGGAATTTCGGCCTTTTCGACCACCCAGACATCAACCGTCTGTATATCCTGTGTAATACCCTGTTCTTTAATCTTTTTTATTATGGCATCAAAAAGCTGTCTATTCGTCTCATTTTCACGCTTCAATGCCTCATACTGAATAAATTTTTCATTAAGACTCAGCATCTCGTCTTTTGTCTGGGAAGTGAGTTTTCGAAAATTTTCTTCGTTTGCCCTTGCGATTTCATATTCATTCTTTATTGTTTCTATTACTCTCTTTATCTCTTGCTCCTTTTTTTGTTTCAATACCTTCAGGTCGCCCAGTGCAGTCTGCATTGCAGGATGCTTTTGCCCATACTTTTTTGACATGTCCATGATCTTCTGCTCTGACTTCATTATCTGCTCCCGAAGAGATTGAATAGTAGGGTCAGCCCCGATCGCAGGTATTGTATCCGCCTTGGCCAGATCATTTTTTAATCCCCTAACCTTGTTATAAAGAGATTCCATCTCTTTTCGCTTGGTTTCAGCCATTGCAATCTTCGTGGCAACCTCAGAAAGCTTCTCAGGTACTATGGCAAGCCTGTTTTCGAGGGTAACAATATCCTGATCCCTCATATATGCCTGCAATGCCTTTTCTGATTTTTCGAGATTGATCCTTTCTTCATCAGCCTTTTTCGTCAACCACTGGATTGCATAACTGGAGGAGCTCATCTTCATCTCGAGGATCTCGTCCATATATGCCTTTGCTACGGAGTTGACAACCCTTGCGGCGAGCTCGGGATCTGTCGACATATAACTGATATTTACAAGCCTGCTGTCTTTTAAGGGTTCCACACGAATCGACCCACTTATCACCCTGGCGATCCTGTCGGCCTTTATGGAAAGCTCGGCAGGGCCGGGATTATTATCCAGAGTTCCGGTTTGGGATTCATTCACTCCACCTATATGCAAAAACAAAGAGAAGATATGCTTAAACCACTTGAGGGTACTGCGGATTATATTATTGCCTTGATTCTTATCAGTGAAATAAGATTCATAGGTTTTTTCGAGAGACAGCATTTTTACAACTCTACGGGCGACTGAGGTGCTCTTTATGAGCTGATACTGCGTTTCGTAGTAATCAGGATCGTAAGGCATATAGTAGAAGTTTGAACCAGGTATATCACCGGCTCCACTTTTTTCAATCAGCACTTTGGTCGTTGCCATATAAAGAGGTGTCGTCGAGAACGTCCACAGCAGAATAAAAATAAAGGCCATCACAAAGAATGAAAAGAATATATACCTTCTCTTAATTAGTGTCCTGAAGTATTCCCGTAAATGTATCTCTCTCTCTTCCATATTTAAAAGAAGCTCTCAGGCACAATAATCACGTCTTCAGGCAAGACTGGTTCATCCATTTTGACCTTTTCGAGAATCTCCTCTTCTCCATTACGCTTTCTCATAATCTTAACTCTTCCGGGTGCAGCTTTCTCGGTGAACCCACCGGCCATGGTAAGTGCTTTCACAACAGTAAGCCCCTCTTCATGATTATACGCGTCAGGACGTTTGACTTCTCCGGTAGCATAAAAAACCCCGGCTTTCGAGATATAAATGTTGTCACCATCCATTATGGGAACGTCCAGGGAAATATCACCGTCCTTAATAAGATGCTTCAGGTTAATGGTGATGGTATACTCCCCGTTCTCTTCGTTCTCTTCGCTCCCGATTCTTCTCTTGATGACTGCTTCGTCACCCGCGTCTCTTGTCAAACCACCCGCCTTTGATAGGAGTTCGACGAATGTTGTTTGACCGTGGAGCACATACAGGCCCGGACTCTCAACTTCACCCATTACAACCGTCCGCTTGCTTCTAAATTCTTCAATGAAAACAGCTACTTGTGGGTCAACGATATATCCATCAGCAAGCAGGCCGGATATTTTTTCGGAAATCTGTCCTATGTTCATTCCTGCAATTTCTACATTACCTATAAGGGGGAAGTTAATCACACCATCACCACTGACCCGTGCTGTAGTTTCCAGATCAGCATGTTCATAAACCGTTATTTTCAGAACATCACCTTCACCGACGATATAATCCTCTGAATAGCATAAAAGCGGTATAAAGAACAGAAAGGTGAGCGTTACCAGAAAGATAAATTGTCTCATTTTTTCAATACCTTACCAATTATAAACGAAAAAGATTATAAAGAAAAGAAATATAGAAAGAGAAGTAGAGGCAAAGGTACAGGTACAGGCTAAAAAGTACTGGATGACAGAATAGTGAAAAACTAATATCTGAAATCTAACATATCAATACGAGGGTAAGAAATAGGGGGTTAGGAAGCATTTACTAAGTACACAGCATCTTTATTCTGATGCGGGCTGTCTTTGGCTTTTTGCTCTACCTATACCTTTACCTGTATCTGTTTTTCATATTGCGCTGTTGATTCTGAAATACAAGGTGTTATTCGAATAATCAAATTCAGAGAAATTTGAATCACGTGTGCTGTATATATATCCAAGATCAGTATTCAGCCAATTTCTATATTCATATCGCAGGGTAATCCCTGCTCTCATATATCTGTCGACTCGTTTTCTGGTGTTGACGTCAGCTGTGACAACATCGCGATATTTGTCGCGGAGATAAGAAGCACTTACGAGACCTGAGATTTTTGACGTTATCCTGTGAGTATAGCCGAGGGATATGCCCTCTGAGAACATATAACCGGCACCTCCGACATTTGTTTCGTTCGTCTTTCTCCATGCCTTTAGAGAAAAAGCACCTTTTGCTGTCAAACGATGGTTCACATGTGCTTCAAGGATGAAATCCCGGCTGCTTTTAATTTTAATCCTGAAATTCTTTTTTCCATATCCGGCTTTTAATATACCCTCTGTCTTTCCGCTCACCTTCCATCTAACGCCACCGTAGATATGATATTCTTTACTGTCAAGTGAATCGTCCTTCGTATAATTAACATCGATATATTCATATTCAACAAACAGAGATGTTTTGGGCCTTATTTTATAGAGAACTTCTCCTGAAAATGCATTGTCTCTCCGCTGCCGAAACCGGTTAATTGAAGAGTCATAATTCACATAAAAGTGTGTATAAGCGCCCCGTAACCAGATTTTCCGACCGGGATCGTAGGTAATCGCAGCGGTAAACAGATTCGAATAAAACTCCTCTGAATCAAATGATACACCCGTTCCCCAGTCGTCCCGGGATTTCCGAAATTCATCCTGCAGTTCCAGAGCAAGACCTCCACGGAACCTCACCCCAAGGTATGCTCTGGCCCTGTGTTTTACAAAGTTTTCTTCTGAATGCCGTGAGAACAATTCAATTTCAGTCTGATACGAAAGATACGCCTGAAAACGCCTGAAAAATTCATAGGAGAGACTCTCCACAATATATCCCCCCGGTGATATGGTAGAAGAATCTATGAGCGCAAGCTTTTCTTTCGCATAAGGAATCTTCAGTGCAAATCCCGGAGATATGACCGTGATAAAATCACTCTCTTTTTTGCGCTTGGTATTAAAGACATTATCAGTATAGAGAAATGTTACCGAGATAAACGGGAAGACATGCCTTCTCTTTTTCTCAAAGACGTCGCCGGTAATCCATGGCGTGTTCTCCGCAGCAGGTTGTTCCGGAATCTGCAGATCAGTGCTTGTACGGGACCTCTCTTCTCGCACCGCCGGTGCCTGTGCCACTATTGTGGTATCTTTGACAAGGACCGTATAGGCTGCATTCCCGTCAAATGCGCTATCACTGCATACCTGGAATGTATGGTCAATAGTCTTAAGACCTTCAACAAACTGCTCTGCTTTCTCTTTTTTGCTGAATGAAATAAGTTCCTTCGCATAGACATCTCTGTCACAGAGCTTATTATTCAGAAGATTTGCAGTAAGGAAACCTTTTTCGATCCTCTCTGAAAGGGTCATCTTTTCAGGAGAAGACAGGATAATTGTATCTATTTCATTAATCGGTTTTTCAGAACCGATTTCTCCTGAGCCTTTCCGATGTTCCTCACTCTCTGACGTTTTTTCATTCATTGCATTAGTAACGCCGGTACTGCCGCCGGTAGAATGTGCATAGAACCTGTCTGCGTGATAGTAACGCTCTGGCGGAAAACTCGCTTCTTCAGTAATTTTTACCACTATGCTGATAAAATCAGGATTCAGCTGACTGTGTAGTTCTTTGTTTGGGCCGGCACTGGCAGCAGTATACGAAGGGAAAAAAGAAATGAGAGCCAGGATACTAACAAAAAAAAACATAACCTGAATAATTATTTTTCTCACTATAAAAATCGATAAAAGTCTATCAATAATAGCCACTCTATCCTCAAATTAGGACTATATCCTTAACTATAAAGGATATATCAAAACTGAATGATATTCAAGTAAATACTCAATAAATAAGCTAAAACCTATTGGATAGAAATCATTTCTGAAACGTAAG
>JBFGJU010000084.1:0-7922 GCA_041577035.1 Thermodesulfovibrionales bacterium
CAGGTGGTTATGGCGCACCGGCAGCAGGTGGTTATGGCGCACCGGCAGCAGGTGGTTATGGCGCACCAATCGGCGGCTATGGTGCACCAGCGGGCGGCTACGGCGCACCAATCGGCGGCTATGGTGCACCAGCGGGCGGCTACGGCGCACCACGCGGTAAATAGACGAACGATTAGAGACTCTTATAACGGGTAGGGACATGAAGAATATACTGATTGCAGTTGATGAAACAAAGGCTACGAAAGATATCTTTGATAAATGTATCAGGATATGCAAATGTATGAATCCTGACGTGATCATGCTTGTCTATGTTGAACGGTATGAGGGAAGGTCTCTCATGACCTCTATGCTTCAGGATGAGTCAGAGCTTGCGACATTAAAGGAGGTTCTTGAGGGGACTGACTACAAAGAGGCTTTAGACAAAAAAGCGAATACGATTCTGACGTACTATAAAAACATTCTTGAAGAAAAACCTCCAACGCCCAGGATTGAAACCATTATCAGGATGGGACATCCTGCGGACGAGATCCTTGATGCAGCAAAAGAAAAGAATGCTGATATCATTCTTATCGGTTCTGCGGGTAAAAGGGTATCTCACCTTTTCATGGGGAGCGTGAGCAGAGAGGTTGTGAACAGGGCCGCAGTTCCCGTCTTAGTTGTCAGGTAAGCAAAAGGATTAACAGCATGGGAGGCTTCTGTGCCTCCCTGAGATCCTGTTCCGTTTTCATTACAGGACACATACCCTGCTAAATATCCGCAGGGTATATTTTTATGCGATTCACAGTGGTTGCCTTTTGCTTTTTTACGGGGTCATATCACACAATAAGAGGAAGGAGAAGGTTTGGATACGTCTCGGAATAAAATCATAATACTGGGTGGCGGGCTGACCGGTCTTTCAGCAGGTCATCTCCTCTCAAAAGCTGACGCGAACGTAGTTGTTTTTGAAGGCGATGCCGCCGTAGGGGGTCTCTCGAAGACGATCGTCCGGGGGGAGTACCGGTTTGATCTTGGCGGTCACCGTTTCTTTACCAAAAACAAAAAGATAAATACATTTGTCGCAGACCTTATGGGGGACGAATTAATTTTTGTGTCTCGAAAAAGCAAGATTTTCATGAAAAATAAATATTTTGATTATCCTCTTAAGCCATTTAATGCCATGCTCGGTCTTGGTCTCACAACAACGGCAAAAATTATTACAGACTACAGCATTGAACGGCTGAAGAGAGTCATAAGCAGTCCTGCTGCTGACTCCCTCGAGGATTGGGTGGTAAGCAATTTCGGACGCACGATGTTTGATATATATTTCAAAGAGTACACTGAAAAGGTATGGGGTATTGGGTGCGACAGGATAAGTATGGACTGGGTAGCTCAGCGGATCAGGGGGCTTTCTCTTTCAAAGGCAATAAAGAATGCCTTTTTTAAATCAAACGGGAAAGATATCCCGTCCCTCGTGGACCGGTTTATGTATCCGAAACTGGGTATTGGACGTATTTCAGACAGACTGTGCGAAGAGGTAGAAAAAACCGGCAACGTTTTTACTAATACGCGGGTTGAGCGGATCAATCACAGCGATTACCACGTTGACAGTATTCAGGTATCATCGCATGCCCGTGACCGGACAGAAAGCGGAGCAGAGATAATATCAACCATCCCGCTCACGAACCTGCTGAAAATCATGAATCCTGCCCCTCCGGAAGCGGTTATGAGTGCTGCATCGAAGCTGAGGTACAGGGATCTCGTGGTCGTAGTCCTGATGATCAATAGAGAACGGGTCACTGATCAGACATGGATATATATCCCTGAACAGAAGATACCGTTTGGCAGGATACACGAACCGAAGAACTGGAGCATGGAGATGGCGCCGAAGGGCCGGACACTGCTTGTTGTTGAATATTTCAGCTTTATCGGAGACCGGTTCTGGAATGAAACAGATGAG
Source organism: Thermodesulfovibrionales bacterium (assembly GCA_041577035.1). Classification (GTDB taxonomy): domain Bacteria; phylum Nitrospirota; class Thermodesulfovibrionia; order Thermodesulfovibrionales; family UBA6898. Next base: position 1,937 of record JBFGJU010000084.1, read on the forward strand.
CGTCTGGCTGATATGACGGCTAAGAATCTGGAATACCTCGGATTCCTTAAGAATGACGAAATCATCGACAGCACGGTTGTCCGGGTGCCAAGAGCCTATCCCCTGTTCGAAGTCGGATACAGAGAGCAGTCTGATCTGCTGTATGATTATCTGAAGAATTTCAGGAACCTTCATATAGCGGGCAGAAATGGCATGTTTAGATATTACAATATGGATCACGCAATTGCCTCGGGCATGGAAACGGCAGAGGAGATAATGAGAAAAAACACTGTTGCTGAAAAAGCTGACAGGAAGAAATATGTTTGTGCAGGCAGCGAAGCATGCGATGTGCGTTAGTAATACCCTCATGGGTTCCGGAAGATATCTTTTCTTCAAAGACAGCAAGTTCTCAGATTAATTACTGGCAGCCTCTCGGGACTCTGTCTGTTGCCGCTGTACTTCAAAAGGAAGGACATGATGTCAGATTCCTTAACGGCGCATTCATGACCCATGCAGATATCATGAAAGAGTTAAGGAGTTTCGCTCCATCGTTTGTCGGGTTATATTCGACAACGTTTGGCTGGGAAAAGGCAAAAAAAACCGCACAGGACATTAAAGAGATTTTTGAAGACAGGACCTTTATCTGTACGGGCGGGCCTTACCCCATTGCGGCGCAGGAACAGTGCCTTGAAGATGCGGGAAGGCATATTGATGCTGTTATTACGGGTGAGGGTGAATTCTCGACTCTGGAACTGGTCGAGCGACTGGAGGAAAACAAGAGCCTTGACGGAGTTCTGGGTATTGTATACTGGTCTGACGGAACAGTTGTAAAGAATCCGCCGCGGCCCCTTATCAATGATCTTGATTCCCTGCCGTTTCCCGCGCGCGAATTGCTGGGTGATATAGACCAATATATACCTCCGCCTGCTACCTATAAGAGAAAGCCTGTTGCCGTTATGATGACATCACGGGGATGTAACCGGCGTTGTATTTATTGTTTCCAGATAGACAAAGAGAGAAAGAGCGGCATTCGTTATCGTAGTGTCGAAAATGTCATAGATGAGATAGAACACTGTCTCAGGCAGGGTTATCGGGAAATAAAATTTATTGACGATACGCTGGCGGCCGATTATGACCGGGCTATGCGGTTAGCCCGGGAAATCAGGGCTCGCGGTTTTGATTTTACCTGGTTTGCGTCGGCATGCGTTAACCAGGTAGACAAACCGCTGCTGAAGGCGTTCAAGGAAGCCGGTTGCTGGGCAGTTTTGTTTGGAGCCGAGAGCGGTGTGCAGAAGAATCTTGCGACTATCCGAAAAGGAATAACGCTCGATCAGACGGTCAAGGCTGTCAATGCTGCCAAGGAAGTTGGATTGAAGGTGAGCACACCTTTTATGTTTGGCATACCCGGAGAAACATTTGAAGAGGGCCTGAAAACTATTGATTTCGCAATAAAACTCGATCCTGACATCGCGAACTTCCACGCCATTACTCCCTTCCCGGGAACATATCTGTATGAGAATCTTGATCAGTATGGAACAGTTTCTGAAGAGTTGACTGACTTCACGTATCAGGGAGCGGCTTTTATCCCGTATACGATGACAAAAGAAGAGATTCTCAGGCTCCGTCAGATAGCATTCAGGCGTTTTTACTCACGGCCATTATTCATCCTGAGAAAACTGTTTGCATTACGAAGCCGGAGTGATTTTATGATGGCACTCAAAAGCCTCAAAAGCCTCTTCTGGGTCTGGACGAAAAGTGATCTGTTTGCACGATCGAAAAGCAGTCCTGCCCGAAAAGCACACTGATTTTTCACATGAGTGCGTTATGCTTTCGTTGTTACGGTAAAGCGGGGGGGCTGGATATGCCCGCGTTTACACACCGGACACTTTCCTGGTTTTTTGAATTTCTCCCTTTTTCTGAATTTAAAGCCGCAGGAAAGACAGACTGCTGGAGCCATGGTAAATGAACAGGGCTGGTTCACGGCTGTTTTTCGGATATGTTCAAGATGTTCATATACGTCTTTTTCAGGGATCCCGACAGCGGACGACAGGTCCTTTGCAGTAAGGCTCTGCTCTTTTAGCTCAAGAAGTATCTCCCTGCGGACGGTCTCGTAACGTTCCAGCGGCTCTGGAGGTAGTTTATCTTTCTTTTGAATATTCATCGTACCGGTAGTTATGCATTACAGGGCTTTGTATTACATGCTTTTTCTCATGTGCCATCTGTTCTGAATCCCGTGCACACCGGAACCCAATATCATCGTCCCGCTCAACAAGGTATCCATGTCCCGGGTCGCCTGAACGGAGGCTTTCGGGATAGCTGTACCATGAGCCCCCCTTAAAAACGAGACTGCTTACTAACTCGCGTACATTTCCGGCCATATCCATGACCCCGTATGGTGACCCCCCCTCTGGAAAACTGCCTACCGGCGCAAGTTTTCTGTATCCATCAACACGACCGTTATCATCCCAGTTAGCTTTTGTCTCATCCCATTGGTTTCCCCATGGATATGTTCTTCCATCGCTTCCGCGCGCGGCTTTTTCCCACTCTGCTGCTGTCGGCAGCCTCTTTCCTGCCCACCGACAGTACCGAGAGGCCTGATCCCATGAGAGACCGACAACCGGGTACCGCCCCATAGTCTTGTCACGGAACCAGTGCTTCCCATCTTCAAAAAATGTCCTGGGATTATCGATTATTAGTGACGGCTGTCTGCATATAGAAGCATGAATGCATTTCTTATACAGCACGTTAGTCACTTCATATTTGTCTATATAAAATGAATCGAGAAAAACTTTTTTATGGGGATTGCCTTCGCTGCCGGATTCGTCCTCTGAAAGACCCATGATAAATTCTCCTTCTGGAATGAGTATCATTTCACCGCCGTCTTTCCCGGCCAAAAACGGATCTGCCGCATATGAATGATTCAGGAGCACTACCGAGAAAAACAGGACAACGGACCATACCGTATTCGGTCCGTGTTGAAAGATTACTGCACCTATTTTTCTTTTCAAGGACATACTGTGTATGATAACCGGTAATGAGCTGAATGACATCAGCCATGTCATGCTTGACATTGACCTGAGTGCCGCCATACAATGCTTTATTACCTGAAAAGCACAGTTGTTATTATATAAAAACACGTCTGATTTTCAAAAAAGATGGCGATGATTACAAAGACTACCATGGAAATTCTTGAGTTTCACAAGCTCCTTGAGGAAATTTCCCGATTGGCTCACAGTGAGGCGTCAAGAACAGCGATACGGAATATCCGCCCGCTTTCCGAAGAACAGGATATAACATCACGACTCGGCCTGATTCAGGAGATACGAAGGATCGCGAGTAAGGGAAAACCCCTCCGGTTTAAGGTATTTTCTGATTTGCATGACCTCATCAAGCGGGTGCGGACCGAAGGTGCTGTGCTGGATTCGATTGAGCTGTCCGGATTCATTCCGGTGCTCAGCATGGCCCGTGAGATATCTCTGCACATAACTGATGGAGATGGTCTTCCGCTCCTTTCTCAATTGATCACGGATGTGACCGGATGTCCCGATATACTGCATGCGCTTGAAAAATCCGTTGACAGCGAAGGGCACATTCTGGACAGTGCATCACCTATACTCGCTGACCTGAGAAAAGACATCAGAAAGCTTGAGCATAACATCGGCAAGAAACTGGAAAGACTGATGAGAGAGCAGGCCATCTCTGTTTTCCTTCAGGACGTATTTGTTACGAAAAGAGCAGGCCGTTGGGTAATTCCTGTACGAATGGATGCAAAAGGAGAAATTCCGGGAGTTGTGCACGATGTCTCAAAGTCAGGAGAGACAGCATTTATTGAACCGCTTGGCATCATTACGATGTCCAACGAGCTTGAAAACCTTATTGCGGATGCAAAGGCAGAGGAGATCAGGATCCTGCGGAATCTTTCAGCTGTCGTGCGGCAGCGTGCAGACGAGGTTCTTCGTAACTATACCGTAATTGTCTACCTTGATACTCTCAACTCTATATCGATTGTCGCAGACCGTTTTTCGATGCAGCCACCTCTCATAAGCAGGAATGGCCGTATCAGTCTTGTTGATGCCCGGCATCCCCTGCTGTCACTGGCTTTCAGTAAGGCAGCGACAAAAAAGGCGGTTGTGCCGTTGACCGTTCGTTTAGGGGATGATAGCAGAGTCATGGTAATAACAGGGTCCAATGCCGGGGGAAAAACGATAGCAATCAAGACGATAGGACTGCTCCTGCTGATGAGCTTGTCGGGAATGCCGATCCCTGCTGACTCTTCATCGAGTTTTCCGCTTGTAAAAAGAATCCTCGTTGATATTGGTGACGAGCAATCTATCGAGAGCAGTCTGTCGACATTTTCAGCACATGTTGCTCATATTGCTGAAATCCTTGAGAAAGGCGATGCCGATTCGCTGGTACTTATCGATGAGCTTGGGACCGGGACTGATCCTGATGAGGGGACGGCGCTCTCGTGTGTTGTATTAAAGGAAATGCACAAAAGCGGAGCTCTCGTATTTGCGACCACACATCTTAATGGCATAAAGAGTTTCGTTCATGTGACCGATGGCATGATGAATGCTTCAATGGAATTTGATCAGGATTCACATGCCCCGTTATACCGTCTGAGGGCTGGGGAACCCGGTCAGTCTCACGCACTGGAAGTTGCCCGGCAGTACGGCATTCCCGATCATATTATTTGTTCAGCACAGGAAATGATGGGACGCGTGAAAGTTGAATTTGACAACCTCATAGCTGACCTGCAGAGAAAAAGAATTCACTACGAAGCTGTTCTCGAAGAGGCGGAACGCCGGAAAAAAGAACTCGAAACAGACAAAACCAGACTGACGCACATGCTTGCAGAGGCAGAAGGAAAGAAGAAAAAGGTACTTTCAGATGCACAGAAAGAAGCTCTTGCGATTATTGCTGATGCCAAGGTGATGCTGTATCGGGAGCTGGACGATCTGAAAAGAAAGGATAAGGAAGCACTGCGCAGGAGTATAAGGAATGTTGACGCGCAGGCCAGGCGGGTCAGTGAACAGATCCATGAACAGGAAGAACCGTTCGAGCAGATCGCTGCACATTCCGTCAGAGAGGGAGATACGGTTTTTGTACGGCCGCTCGGGCATGACGCAACAGTTACCGATATCAATCTTCGGAGTGGCCGCGTAAAGGTCAGGTCCGGCATGCTGGAGGTGGATGTGCAAATCTCTGAAATCGGGGCGGCATGCGGCAAACAGGCCCCGGTCCAGGCAGGCAACAGGGGAACGCTTCGCACCGTGGATGGTGCTGCATTGTCGAGGCTCCATCTCATCGGGATGAGAGTTGATGAGGCTTTATCCATGCTCGAACCGTTTCTGAACCACGCAGTGCTCGCCGGTCTTAATGAGGTAACGATTATTCATGGCATGGGGAAAGGGCTGCTGGCGAAAGCCGTGCGGGAACATATCACCGGACATCCGCTGATAAAGACATTCAGGAGCGGACAGCAGGAAGAAGGCGGGGAAGGGGTTACTATTGCTCTTTTCAACTAAGCCTGCGAAATTACGTAATGGTATCTTAATCCGGGATAAAACGAAAAGCCGAACAGAACATTCATTGGAGGATGAGCAATGGGTATAGCGAATTATTTCAAGCGGGTCGATTCACTATCAGCGGAACAGACAAGGGCCTTTCTGAGCGACAAAATCCCGGGAGATTATAACCTGATCGATGTACGGCAACCCGGGGAATATGAAAAAGGGCATATTCCAGGTGCTTATCTTATCCCGGTGGGTGAACTCAGGGACCGCATCGGGGAGATTGACAGGAACAAGCCGACGATTACCTATTGTGGCTCAGGGTTTCGCAGCCGGGCAGCTGCAGCAGTCCTTGAAGGGGAGGGTTTTTCGAAGATTTACAGCATGGATGGCGGCATCAGGGCGTGGAATGGACTCATTGCCGAGGGTGTGCCGGATTCCGGCATGGCGTATTTCGGAAATGCAACCGGCTCGAAGGAACTCATCGGTCTTGC
>JBFGJU010000085.1:0-7897 GCA_041577035.1 Thermodesulfovibrionales bacterium
CTGGATACAGCATTGAGTTTAAGTCTGAAACTTGTTCAAGAAGGTACCTTAACGCTCTCCCAGCTGATCGAGAGGATGGCTCAGAATCCTGCACGAATCCTTGGACTGAACAAGGGAAAGTTGAAGGTCGGTCATGCCGCCGATGTTGTAATTCTTGACCTTCATAAAGAATATACCATTCGGTCCGAGCAGTTTCTGTCTAAAGGCAGAAATACTCCTTTTGACGGATGGAATGTCAAAGGAAGACCGGTTGCTACGATAAGTAAGGGGAAACTGTATGAGTGGTGATGCACTCCTGGTTCTGGCTGATGGAGTTTTTTTCCGGGGGAAGTATTTTGGGGCTAAAGGTGAAGCAATCGGTGAAGTGGTGTTCAACACCGCTATGACAGGTTATCAGGAGGTACTGACAGATCCATCGTACAAAGGACAGCTGGTGACCATGACATATCCGCAGATTGGTAATTATGGCGTAAATGAAGAGGACATGGAGTCTGCGGGAGGAATTAAGGCCGAGGGTTTTATTGTGAAAGAGGCATGCGATATTCCGAGCAGCTGGCGTTCCGTATCAGACATATCATCATATTTAAGAAAACATAACATTATCGGTATAGAGGGAATAGATACAAGGGCCTTGACCACGCACCTAAGAAACCATGGAGCGCAGATGGGAATACTATCCTCACAGGATATGGACCCGGTGAGTCTTCACAGGAAAGTGACTGCTCACCCCGGAATCTCAGCATTCGATCTTGTGAAAGAGGTGACTACCGCAGACGTGTATCATTGGGAAAAAGGGACGTGGAAATGGCGGTCGGCAGACATTCAGCATTCGGAATCCATCAATCCGAACGATAAAGAACCCGGCAGCGCGAAAGAACATGCCGCGGTCAGCATGCCACAGTTGCCGACGAAAACAGTGGTGGTATACGATTTTGGTGTAAAACTGAACATCCTGAGGAACCTTTATGATGCCAATTTCCACATTACTGTTGTTCCCGTGGGAACGCCGGCAGAGGCGGTGCTTGAGCGGAACCCTGATGGGATTCTGCTCAGCAATGGTCCGGGAGATCCAGAGACTGTTGCGTATGCGGTCGAAAACACAAAAAAACTGATAGGAAAAAAGCCGCTGTTTGGCATCTGCCTCGGACATCAGATCCTTGGGCTCGCTTTAGGAGGGGCAACCTATAAGCTTAAATTCGGTCATCACGGTGGTAATCATCCGGTCAAGGATGTATTGACCGGGGCGGTTGAAATAACATCACAGAATCATAATTATTGTGTTGATATAAAGAGCCTCAACGGGCAGGTGAAATTGACCCACCGGAACTTGTACGATGGGACTGAAGAAGGCATGCAGCACGTTGATCTGCCCATATTTTCTGTTCAGCATCATCCAGAGGCAGGGCCGGGACCGCATGATTCTACGCATCTTTTTACGAGATTTCGTGATGTGATAGAAGGCAGTACTTTGTGACAGGAAATTCCAGCCAGCGGTACAGCATACAGGTTACGCAGGAAGAACTGATTTTCAGAACCGCCTACTTCACAGCTGAACGGGGCAGTGTCCTGCATAGTGACATTTATAACAGGGAACTGACTTCTGTACTTGCCTCAATGGTGACAGCAGGATGTGCGTATGTGTTGCTCCATTCAGGCTTAGAGAAATCTGTGGCAGCGTATGTTGTAAGTGCTATTATTTTTGTTTGTTCTTTTCCCCTGTTCCGAACGTATATTTTTAAAGGCAGATATATTGAGGTCACTTTCAGCCGCAGCGCGGAAATTGCCGTTATACTCGTTGCAGGTCTTATGAACAGGAAACGGGAAATACTTCCGTTGAAGAATATTACAGGCATATCGGTTGAGACGAAGAAGGCAGACATTGAAAATCCGGATGGCGTGGCATTTGTGGAAAAAATATCAGCCCAGCATGGGATGTCGATCCCGGGATTCGCAGAAGAAACACGTTTATTTCTGATGAAATTAAACCTGTCTGATAATTCCGACAGACTGATCTACAGTGATGCTTCAGCGGAACGTACCGAGAAGGTGCGAATGATCATCAGCTCCTATTTGAACAGGTAATATTCTTTATGTAAGGATCACATGCCGAAAAGAAACGACATACAAAAGATACTGATTATTGGCTCAGGACCGATCGTGATAGGACAGGCCTGCGAATTTGACTATTCAGGCACCCAGGCCTGTAAGGCCCTGCGTGACGAAGGCTATACGGTGATACTCGTAAACTCAAACCCTGCGACAATCATGACGGATCCGGAAACTGCTGATGTGACCTATGTTGAACCATTGACAGAAGAAATTCTTGAAATGATTATCGAGAAGGAACGGCCCGATGCGGTTCTGCCGACCATGGGGGGGCAAACAGCTTTGAATCTTGCAATACGGCTTGCCGAAAATGGTGTGTTAGAGAAGTATAATCTTGAGCTGATAGGCGCGCAATTCAATGCGATAAAGAAGGCAGAGGACAGAGAATCATTTAAGAATGCAATGGAAAAGATAGGGCTCGAAGTGCCGAAAAGCGCTGCTGTGATGAGTCTCAATGAAGGTCTGGTAGCGATAGAACAGATTGGCTTCCCGGTTATTTTGAGGCCGGCCTTTACGCTCGGAGGAACCGGAGGAGGTGTTGCCTATAATATTGAGGAATATACAGCCCTTCTTGAAAAAGGATTAAAACTCAGCCCTGTACAGCAAATTCTCATTGAGGAATCAGTCATTGGATGGAAGGAATATGAGCTCGAGGTAATGCGGGACAAAAAGGATAACGTTGTCATTGTATGCTCAATAGAAAATTTTGATCCCATGGGTATCCATACCGGTGATTCTATTACTGTTGCGCCTGCACAGACACTTACTGATAAGGAATATCAGCGCATGCGCGACGCGGCAATAGCGATTATCCGTGAAATTGGTGTTGATACCGGTGGTTCAAATATTCAGTTCGCGCTCGATCCGGTTACCGGGCGCATGGTGGTCATAGAGATGAATCCCCGGGTATCGAGAAGTTCTGCGCTTGCTTCAAAGGCAACGGGATTCCCAATAGCGAAAATCGCAGCAAAACTTGCTGTAGGTCTAACGCTGGATGAGATCAGAAATGACATCACAAGGGAGACTCCTGCGTCATTTGAACCAGCCATTGATTATGTGGTAACGAAATTTCCACGTTTTGCGTTCGAAAAGTTTCCCGAGGCTGAACCGTTGCTGACCATACAGATGAAATCTGTTGGAGAAGCGATGTCTATTGGAAGGACGTTCAAGGAGTCACTTCAAAAGGCATTGAGAAGTCTCGAAATTGACTGCTATGGACTGGAAATTATCAGTAATGATCCTGAAACTATTACAAAGCAGCTTAAAATTCCCGGTCTTGAAAGGATCTGGTATATCGCCGATGCCCTTCGTGTTGGGATCAGTATAGAAGAAATTCATACATATACCGGTGTCGATCCATGGTTCCTCAATAACATCAGACAGATTATAGACATGGAGGAAGAGCTCAAAAAGTGTGAAGCAGGGCAGTTCCAGACTACTCACCATAGCTTCGCCGGACGCGTGGCACAGAGCGGTGAGGGGAACTCCTCTGGCTCTCTGCCCCGTGCTCTGTTGCAGAAGGCCAAAGAGCACGGGTTTTCTGACAGGCGAATCGGCCAGCTTATCAATATGGGCGAGCAGGATATCAGACGCATGCGGAAAGGATATGACATACATCCCGCTTATAAAATTGTTGACACCTGTGCCGCAGAGTTTACGGCATATACCCCCTATCTGTATTCCACGTATGAGAGACCATTTTATCAATTAGACAGAGAGGGGCAGACGGCAGGTGGTAAGAAGCAGAATGTATCATCGCCTATCCATGCATGTGAATCGAATCCAACAGAGAAGAAGAAGATAGTTATTCTTGGTTCAGGGCCGAACAGGATTGGACAGGGAATAGAATTTGATTTCTGCTGTGTCCATGCGGTCTTCGCCCTGCGGGAACTCGGTTTTGAAACCATTATGGTTAACTGTAATCCTGAAACAGTGAGTACGGACTATGATACATCGGACAGGCTTTATTTTGAGCCATTAACCATTGAAGATGTGATGAATATCCTGGAAGTGGAAAGACCGGTTGGGGTGATTGTTCAATTCGGAGGCCAGACTCCTTTGAAACTTGCTGTGCCTCTTGAAAAAGAAGGAATTAGAATCCTTGGCACACCGCCGGATTCTATTGACCGAGCTGAAGACAGAAGAAGATTTAAGGAACTGCTCCATAAACTGGACCTTCATCAGCCGGATAGCGAGACGGTTTTGTCGGTTGAAGACGCTCTGCAGGCCGCTGAGCACATAGGCTATCCAGTGATGGTAAGGCCTTCTTACGTTCTGGGCGGGAGAGCAATGGAAATTGTGTATGATGAAGCTTCGCTGCAAAATTATATGCGTCATGCTGTTAAGGCTTCACCAGAACACCCGATACTAATAGATAAATACCTGGATGACGCTATCGAAGTTGATGTGGACGCAGTCTCTGACGGGAGAGACGTATATATCGGCGGTGTCATGGAGCATATCGAAGAAGCGGGCATCCATTCCGGTGATTCAGCCTGTTCGCTTCCTCCATATTCACTTGATACACATGTTATAGAGGAAATCAAACGACAGGCAGTGGCACTGGCTCGGGAGCTAGGGGTTATAGGATTGATGAATGTGCAGTTTGCGGTAAAGAAAAACGAAGTATATATACTTGAAGTAAATCCACGGGCATCCCGGACAGTACCGTTTGTCAGCAAGGCTACGGGCATTCCGGTTGCAAAAATTGCTGCGAAAGTTATGGCCGGGAAAACACTCAGGGAACTCGGCCTGACGGCAGAAAAAATCTTGAGGCATGTGGCCGTGAAGGAAGCTGTTTTCCCATTCGATAAATTTCCGGGCGTAGACACGATACTCGGCCCGGAAATGAAATCAACTGGAGAAGTCATGGGTATTGATAAAGACTTTGGACGAGCGTATTTCAAGGCCGAAGCTTCAGCGAATAATATGATCCCTGTTTCGGGGAAAATAGTGATAAGCATTCGAGACAAGGATAAGCCGGGTATTTATGATCTGGTAAAGAAATTGTATGCGGCCGGGTTTTCGGTCGTTGCTACGAGGGGTACCGCTGCGTATCTGCACAGCAAAGGGATTGAGGTAGAAGTGATCAATAAGGTTACCGAGGGGAGGCCGCACATTGTAGATTTAATCAAGAACAAGGAAATTGTTTTTGTTATCAATACGGTTTTTGGCGCACAGGCGCAGAAGGATTCACTTTCGATCAGGAGAAGCGCACTGCAGTATGGCATTCCCTATACAACGACAGTTTCGGGTGCGAAGGCTGTTGTGACTGCAATAGAAAGTCTCAGAAACAGGAGCATGGGCATCATGTCACTCCAGGAATATCATAAAGAGATATCTTGAGTTCAAAGAGATGTATGGTAAAATGTATTGTTTGCTTCAGATCTGCAGACTTTAGAACAGGAGGTTTGTATTGAATACTCTGGATCCGCGACTTCCCGTCATACAAAATGCACCGCTTGAAAACCGGGTTGTTCTCGTCAGATTTGATCATAATGTTGTCAAATCCGGGCAGATTCGTGATCCCTATCGGATAGATATGACACTCGGGACACTCTACAATATTGTTGAACGTGGTGGAAGACCTATTCTGATGACCCATGTTGGCCGTCCGCGAGATAAAAAGACAGGGGAAATTTCTTGCAGAGATGATGAATCAGTGAGACCAATAGTTGAATATCTGGAGAGAAAACTGCATATTAATTTCCATATCCCTGAATTTGCCGTAACCCCGCAACAGGGTATCACCGGACTTGATACATCGATAAATCACGCGATTCGTGATCTCCGCAAGAGAAAGATAGGGGGTATTTACCTGCCGAATACGCGCTGGTTTCAGGGAGAGGAAGGAACGGATACAGTGCGGGAGCATTTTGCTCTTCAACTCGCGGGGCTTGCTGATATATTCATAAATGATGCGTTCGGCTCGTGGCAGCCCCATGTGTCCACGTTTGATATAACGAAATATCTTCCGTCTTTTGCCGGATTCCTGATGCAGCAGGAGATTGTCAACGTTCATTCCGTCATAAATCCTGAACGGCCGTTTCTCGCTGTTATTGCCGGCGCAAAATACGACACGAAAATCAAGCCTCTGTATGCATTGTATGATAAAGTCGATAAGTTGATCCTCGGAGGTGTAATTTATAATACCTATCTTTGCGCGAAATACGGCATAAAGATAGCGGGCGTTCAGGAAAGTGATGTAAAAGCGGCACAGGATCTTGTTGAGAAGGATCGCAGGAATAACAAGATCATAGAACTTCCCTATCTCATCGAGTCTGAAACGATTGAATCGAAAATTGAGGGAAAATACAGGTCGATATCCACCAAAAACTTCGAACGAGGCACGCACTACCATTATATCCTCGACATTGATCCTCAATCTTTTACTGACGATCAGGTGTATAACAGTCTTTCAGAGGCAAAAACGATATTTGTGAATGCAGTTATGGGATACACGCCTCACTTTGCAGAAGGCTCTGCTTCTCTGGACAGAACAATCGATCTGAACAGAACAGCACTGAAGATGTACGGGGGCGGCGATACCCTGCAGGAGTTCAAGGATCTTTGTCCGGGGCTGTATCTCTCTGTGCTTGATAATACACAATACTACTTCTTTACCGGCGGTGGGACGGTTTTGACAGCAATAGAACAGGGAAGTCCGTACGGACTACAGCCGGTGGAAGCGCTTATCAATAATGGAGGGGTATTGTCAGGGTAGTGAAAGGCGACTTCACGATATCTAAAGGAGGATTTTTATGGCAGCAATAAAGAGAATCGGTGTCATAACAAGCGGCGGTGATTGTGGCGGACTTAATGCGGTGATTAAGGGAATCGCGCGCAAGGCATATGCATTAGGTATAGAATCGGTAGTAATCCCGAATGGCTATGCCGGCCTGTATAACCTCGCAGATATGAAAGAGGTTGTTTTCCTGAACGCAGAACGGGTAAGCAAAATAGAGGCATCACTGGCCGGATCCGAGGCCGGACATTCCAGAGTTAAAATCAAAAAAATTGACGATCCACAGAAATATCAAAGAATCAAACAAGGTCTTGACAAGTTCGGGATAGACGGACTTGTTATCAGTGGTGGTGATGATACGGGGAGCGTGGTGGTTGACCTTGCGGGGCAGGGAATTCCGTGTATCCATGTGCCAAAGACGATGGATCTGGATCTGCAGTCGTACAGTGTTGGAGGGGATTCCGCCATAAACAGGATTGCTGTATTTACCCGTGACCTGAAGACAACTGGCTTGAGTCATAACAGAATTCTGGCAATTGAAGTTTTTGGCAGGTATGTAGGACATACTGCATTCCGCGGTGGTATCGGAGCTGAAGCTGACAGCATTTTAATTCCTGAGATACCGGTTGATTTTGACGAGGTGTATGATCATATGAAGTCTACGTATATGTCACGAGTTGAGAGGAGTGACGTCAAAGCGGGTACGTATATCATTGTTGTTGCGGAGGGTATTCAAACCGCATCCGGGGAACTCCTCTATGACGAATCTGCCGGGGTAGATGCGTTTGGGCATAAAAAACTTGCCGGTGCAGGGAAATATGTCAGGCAGCAGCTTGAAAAAAGACTGAAGGGAGACGGAGAAATAAAAGATTTCATGAAAAGAACCGGCATGTTCGCTCCGGGGGTCTATGAGATTCCTGAGGTGAGAGAAGTGACACCCGGTCATCTTGTGCGATCCGGACATTCATCCGCATTTGATGTCAGTTTTGGTTATAAGGCAGGTGCGGCCGCCGTGCTTCTTTTACTGGAAGGTATGACGGCTCATAC
>JBFGJU010000086.1:0-7790 GCA_041577035.1 Thermodesulfovibrionales bacterium
GACAGCGCCGAGAGTTCCCTGCAATCCGGTGTCAGATACCAGTGGTCTGTAAGGCCGTTTCTGTAGGAGCCATTTCTGTGTAAATGAATATATTCGGTTTTATCTACTATCTCCTGGTCGAGCTTCTTGACGAACTCTACTGAGTCGAGCCCGGCAGATTCTACATGACCGAGGTCAATGGTAACCGAATCAGCATAGTGCTGCCAGAACCAGACAATATCCCTTGTATTCGTGGCGTTCTCAAAAGATACGTGAAGACGTGAGGTCAGTGCTTCGAGAGCCTTTTTGAACTGCTTACCGTCGGTACCTCCGAGCCTTCCTTTGTCAGAGGCTCTTTCATCGTGAAGTATCAAGGCCTCGTCAGCCCATGTGGCTGCCGAACTTATCTCATTGAACATTTCCGGATCAGTGATGCGGTAACCAACAGGGTGTATGACATACGGGACCCCTTCTTTTCTACAGGCACGAGCGCATACTTTAATATGCTCGAGATTAAACCTCAGCCCTTTATAGAAACTTATCTGTGCAATATCCAGGTCCCACAAATGGACCTGCTCAGGAGTTGTGATCCGGGAGCCGATGCGCATAGATTATTGTAAAGAATTACAGAGGACAATTGCGAAAGGCTGGTCTTGATTCCGATAATATTTCGATGAGTCTTCTGCTGGCTTTTCTTGACAAACCAAAGGAAGGCAATTCCTTTTGCAGGCTTTCCGGACTCCCATATCCGCCGAGATATCCATTGACACGGGCAGCAGCAGTTGACGAAATAATGTCACGCACGTCCGGATAGAGTGCATTGAATTCTGCCATCAGAAGCCTGTCCTGCTGCAGCCTGAACTTCTGGTGATAATCTTCAGCAGGGTAAAAACGGTTAAACGATATGATCTCGGTATATATGGTCTGCTGAAATCTTTCCGCAATCTCTTTCAGTGATTCTAAAGCAGCCCTTTCCTGCTCATCGTTGTGAACAAAGATTGCAGGTTTATATTGCGACGATCTGGTCTGAAGGGTCGGGTTATGACTGCCCCAAAATACCTCAAGAAGCTCTTTGTATGAAACCACTGATGGATCATAGTCGATCTGAATTGCTTCAGTATGATCGGCCAAACTGCGATACGTGGGATCCATGGACGTGCCCCCCGTATACCCTGCCCGCGTACGTACAACGCCGGCTATACTCCCGAACCGGGAGTCAGGTCCCCAGAATCAGCCAAGAGCGAATGTGGCAGTCTCAGTCGTAGCAGGTGCAGCGGCATCTATCGGCGGTATCGTTCCGCGATCTGAAGGCAATGTGTTCATTGTAATAATTTTCCTTTCATCTGCCTGAAGCATATAACCTGTGGAGACAGTAAAAACCAGGATCAATAAAACAGCTTTTATGACATTCTGTGACGAAGTATTCATGCATATTTCAGAAAATAAATTTTATCTTTTATAAGTTTAAGCAATTCTTGTGAAGAAAATATGAAGCCGCCAGATATAGCGGTCTGCGTCATATTTCGGGGATGCGCACCTATCCGCTATGGCAGCAATGAAATCAAATGTCAGTCTATAAAGCTGAAAGGGATTCAAGAACTTTCTTGAGTCGAGCGCTGTCTTTTTTAGATATATCAACAAATTCAACACCGATATCAAACCGGTTGGCATTCTGAACCCCCCCATCTACGAGAACACATGATGCAACTTTGCTTCCGGAGGATAATGGACGACTTCTCCCGGGGAGTTTAATCTGTAAGGCTAACTCGCTATCTTTTGGAATTTCATTCAATGATTCCATGAGTAACCCTCCAAGACTCATACTCTTGACGCGGAACTGTTCATGATACTCCAGAGACGCGGTCACCCTGGTATGAAAGACAAATCGTGTAGAACTCACCCGATATCCTTTGAACGGTAAATTCTCGACAAGCATTTTCATGTTCTCAGTTAATTGAGTGAACATTTTATCAAACTTGACGCCTGCCGTGTATCTCGAAACAATTTCACCGCTTAAATCAACGGTATGCTCGCTCAGACTTTCCCACATTATCGTCCCCTGAAGTGGGGAGCTAGATCCCTTGTCTTCAAGCGTGAGCACACAGGTGCTGCCGCTTTGAAGTCGTTTTGGACTCTTTATGCATGCTCCTTCTACGCTGATATTGACGAGTTCTACTTTTGTCACAAATACGGATACTGCAGAAAGGTTCAAACTTCTCATTGAATACCGTTTGTGTTTTCTTCCGCCAGCCATTTCAGAAATAATATTCTTTCTGTACGGGTTTATTCATCCAGTCATTCGCAACTGCTCTTTTCTTGATGGAAATGAATCCGGGTTTCTCGCTACGCCGGTTTCATCTGTTCGCCACAACAAATGATGTCGCAGTAATCAACGCAGCCACATACCTCGTCTACCGTTACAGCCAGCCCACAGGTATAGCACTCGTAGCTGCTACCCGTTTTGAGTTCTTTCTGTTTTTTGGGTGCTGTTTTCTTTTTTGCCGCTGATTTCTTTCGTGCTGTTTTCTTCGCCGTTGTTTTCTTTTTTGTTGTTTTTTTCCTTGTTGCCATAAGACCTCCAGTTCGTTAAAGGTTAATTGAATACATTATATAAAAAAATGGCTGCGTTTTCAGTTTTTTTTTACAGTGAGTCCGGACAGGCGTTGCCTGATGGTTCTTGAGACCTGTTGAAAGAGAAAATTTCAAAGAGATATATCTTTCTCATTCAGTCCCTTTTCGAAGTTTAATGAACTTCATGTCCGGGATGTCCGGGATGCAGCCCTTTTTTTGGTTCAAATTTCGTCAGAGACGCACAGCCTATCAAGCTGACCCAGAGTAGAGCAAGACATAGATACCATATCATTTTTTTCACGGTTTCCTCCTTAATTATTTTAGCAATTCCTCCATAAGATCTTGAGCTTCACGGTTACCCGGATCAATATGTACCGCCTTATTAGCGGCTTCCACTGCCTTCAGATAATTGCCATTTTTGAGAAACGCCTTTACAAGTCCGATGTATGCCTCATAATTATCAGGTGACAATTCAATGGCTTCGGAAAAGGCAGGTATGGCATCCGATATATTTCCATCAGATAAGAGTTGGCTGCCGAGGGCGATCAACGTAGCAATGAGTTCATCCTGTGCCCGTTGAGATTCGGAATCCAGACTGAGGGCTTCCCTTAAATACCCGGCTGATCCCTTAAAATTTCCTTTTTTAAATTCCGTTAATGCGCCGCCAATGAGGGCGTCAAGGAGGAGAGAAACGACTTCTCCCTTGAATTCTTGCGGTGAGAGCCGAAAGGCAGTCCGCAAAGGGTGGATTGCATCAGTCCACCGAGACAGATTCAGATATGACCTGCCGAGATAAAAGTACGGTGCAGAATAGTCGGGATCGAGCTCAATGGCCCTCTGAAAATGCGGGAGGGCTTCATTATACTTCCCCTGATTAAACAGAGCCAGCCCCTCTTCATACGCATTCTGCGCGTTGTGATCATAGAATAGGCCGGCACATGATATGAGAGTACATACGATTGCCAGCACAGCGAGTGACTTCTTTATCAGCATAAAATACCCCCCTGTCACATTATGAGTGTATATTTTTTGTACTACAATTCAGGAATAAATGCAAGAAACTTTAACACGACACAGGATACACGATACAGGATGCAGTATGCATGACTCAGGAATTACGAATGACCAATCACGAATTACGGTCTCAAAAGATTACGAATCACGAATTGCGAATTTAACCGTGTTACAATAAAAGTATGTTTTCACCGGAATATGAACTTCCGTTACGGCTCGGTTTCTTTTTTGGCATATTTACCGTCATGGCACTCTGGGAACTCCTCGCTCCACGACGCAATCTGACTGTTTCCAAAACAGGGCGCTGGATTAATAACATCTCAGTAACATTTCTTGATGCTGTTGTTGTCCGTGTGCTGTTCCCCATTCTTGCTGTGGGCATTGCCTACAAAAGCGCTGAGCATGGGTGGGGATTTTTCAATGCGTTCGCGTTTCCTGAAATCGCGGAAGGAATTATCTGTGTTATATTTCTCGATTTTGTTATCTATTTTCAACATGTGGTGTTCCATATTGTCTCCCCGCTCTGGAGGCTGCATATGATGCATCATACAGATATGGATATCGATGTTACAACGGGATCGCGGTTTCATCCGATCGAAATATGCATGTCCATGGCTATTAAAATGGCTGCGGTAATAATGATTGGCGCTCCGCCGTGGTCTGTTATAGCATTTGAAATACTGCTCAACGGGACTGCCATGTTCAACCACAGCAATGTCTATCTGCCCCCGGGTCTTGACCGCGTTATAAGGTTATTTATAGTCACACCTGACATGCATCGGGTACACCATTCAGTTATCATCAGTGAGACCAACAGCAATTATGGGTTCAATCTTCCCTGGTGGGACCGGTTATTCGGAACGTATAGAGCTCAGCCGGTTAAAGGACATATTGACATGAACATCGGCCTTGCTAACTTCAGGGATCCCGGCAGGCTCACTCTTCCGTGGATGATTGCGATTCCATTTTTAGGTAAAGAACGGTAACAAAATCAGCAATGAATACTGAGTCCCGAGCAACGAGAATAAAAAGCAGGTGAGGAGTGAGGGGTTAGGAGTAAGGAGAAAAGACGGGTGATCCCGTAAAGTCGCAATGCGACCACGGGATAAAGTTTCTGACCTTTTTGCATCATAATCGTATGTACTTGTCAATTTCTTTCTGAAAGGCATCCACGTTTGTGAAATGGATGGTCTTCAATCCTTCTCCTGAGGCCCGTTTGATATTGCCCCCGTTGTCATCAACAAAGAGCGCTTCTTCAGGATCTATCTCCAGCGCGGAACAGGTGTCTCTGAAGACCGCAGATTCTCTTTTGCTTTTATGTATCTTGTATGAATTAAAAACATAGTCAAACCGCCTATAAAAATGGAATTGCTTATCAAGAAGATCAAGCCAGTCGGTCTGGTCGCTCAGAATAGCGGTAATAATTCCCTTAGAGCGTATGCGGTCGACTATTATGAGCATTGCCGGTCTGACAACAAACCTCTTCAGAATTTCATCTTTTATCTCATCGTTCCTTTCTCGAATATCGGTTTTTTCACGCACACCGTTCAGGAAGGCAGATTCATCTGCGTGGCCCGTAAGGTATCCCGAAGTATAGATGATTTCGTCAGCCGTACGAAAAAAAGAAACCGGATCCAGGCCATTTCTTTCTGCTATAAACATCAGGCCTTCCCTGAATCCTTCTTCCGCGATGACCCCGCCGAAATCAAATAGTGCTGCCTTAATCATATAAGATAACGATAACAGATATTGGGAAAAAATATAGAGACAGAGAAAATCAGAAAGTGAGAAAGTATGAAACTGTCTTTTATCCTGAGTTTATCGAAGGATACGCCTGGTGCTCTGCTTTTACCCCTTACGCCACACGGTCTCTTTCTCTTTACTGTCAACTATCAACTGTTACCTGTGTTTAAAACAGGCTTGACAAAGTGGACTGATATGGTAGTTTTAATAATAAGGGGTGCAATTCTCAATTTTTTGACATATCATCAGGATCGGAGGAGGAACATGAACGCACGTGCATATGAAGATGTACTCAGACGCACATTTGATAACTACTGTCAGATGCCACAGAATATTGTCTATGTTGAAAATATTGCTGAGTGGTGCCAGAAGGAAGGCATTCCTGAGCCTGATACTGAGAAGCCGGTAAAAGTTATTTCAAAGGGCGAAGCCGGTTGCAAGATGATCGTGCGGGAAGAAATCCCGGATCATATTGTAGATGAACGAATAAACGCGATGCATATCAGGGGACAGGTTGAAAATGTGGCCCTTGACAGGGCAGACAAACTGGATTCTGACGAAAAAAAGATCGTCTTCCTGTTCCTGAGCGAATACGCTCTCGGCCTTTCTGATATAGAGGACAACGAACTCCTTGCTGATAACTGGGCGTTTGATGAGATGGAAAAGCTGGGGTTCTTCAAGAAATAATGGAGATTCATAAAGGGAGAAACAGTATCATGAGATATCTTTTTTGTATACTGATGTTTTTATCCGCTTCAGGATTGATCTATGCCCAGGATACCGGAAGAAAGGTTTATACTGCAACGATTGATGAAGACGGAATACAGAGGATTGAGGTGACCGGCGGTGAGTATTATTTTGAGCCGGATCATATTATGGTGAAGGTCAACACACCGGTCGAGTTAACGGTTAGAAAAGAGCCGGGCATTGTACCGCATAATATCGTTATTAACGCGTCTGAAGCAGGCATGGACGTTCGGACAAAACTGGCCAACGACGCACAGGTTATCATGTTCACTCCCACGAAAACCGGCTCATACCCCTTTATCTGCGACAAGAAATTCCTTTTTTTCAAAAGCCATGATGAAAAGGGTATGAAGGGTGTCATCGAAGTAATTGAGTAGCGTGTCTTAATTCCCGTCTATATATACCCAGGACTCTCTGTTTGTCGTTTCTGCAGTCCCTAAGCAAAAATCTGGCTTGCAGCCGGAATATAACTTATAGCCGGAATATGGCCTTTCCCATGACTTCTGAATGCCCGATTAATGACTTCGGGTATGACAAAACCCAAAAACAGCAGTTTACACAAAGCTCAATGACCTCCTGTCCTATTAATATTAAAATCTACCTATCCATAAGCGAGTGATTCGGGGGTAGTGTATCTGTTAGCAAGAAGACACAGATCATCAGGAAAAAGCAATTCAGTAAAATTACCCCTCAGTCCGTATGATCATACGTATTGCTTTTTCAGAATCATACATGATAATGTTTTTTTATGAACTTGCTTGAAATTAAAAACAAAATCGCACCAATTCTCCAGTCTCACCGGGAAATAAAGCTCGCTTATCTCTTTGGATCGCGTGTCACCGGAAATACCGGAGGAACCAGCGATTATGACTTCGCCTTCTACCTTGATGAGAAGGACACAAAAAAACTCTATGATCTGAAGTTTACCCTCATGGATGAAATAAGCAGGGCATTGAAAACGGATACCGTAGACATCGTTATTTTGAATATAACCGAATCTCCTGAACTTAAGTACAACATAATTAAAGAGGGAAAACTGATTTTTAGTGAAGAACCTTTCCAGGTTATCGTGGAGCCAAAAATACTGAATGAATATTTTGACTTCCATGATCTTCTTGCCCGTTATAAACTTACAAAGGCATAATCGGATCCATGACAAGCATTGCAGTTATTGAAAACAAAATCAGTTCAACACGTAAGTACCTGGATATTCTTGAGAACTATAAACAGTTTTCCAGGGATGATATTACAAATGATATTGACAGAAAAGGTGCTGTTGAACGGTATCTGTATCTTGTAATGCAGGCTTCTATAGACCTGAGTGAGGCTGTTATTTCATATAAGAAATTCAGAAAACCTTCTGCCATGAGCGAATCCTTTTACATTCTTGAGGAAGCTGACATTATCCCGTCAGACCTGCGTGAACAAATGGTTAACATGACCGGCTTCCGGAATATCATCGCACATGATTATGAAAACCTTAATTATGATATCGTATACGACGTTCTTCAAAACAAGCTGAAAAACATAGAAAAATTTCTGGATTTCATCAAAAAAGTCCGCTGACTCAACCTGCCTATGTTATTCCGTTTATGGAGGGTGCTTCGTCGATTCCATTACCTCAGGTTGACAACGAGCAAACGGTATCCTGAATTTCCTCCTTTTGCCTGAGGAGACCGGGGCGGAAAGAATTTTTAAGCGAGAATCTGGCGTACAACCGGAATTTGGCCGTTCCA
>JBFGJU010000087.1:0-7787 GCA_041577035.1 Thermodesulfovibrionales bacterium
AATATCCAGTATTTTTTTAACATATGCTTCAGGGTCTCCTTTACTTCCTTCGGCCCCATCAGATATCTGTATATAGCAGGTTCCCAGATCCTGATTTACTGCTTCGAGATAGACGTACCCTGCAGCAATTGAACAGTCTTCCTTAAAACGGTTTACTTTGTCAATGTCGTAGGCAATAATAATTATTATAGGTGCATATTTTGCAAATGATGCATAAGGAGTTGCCTGTGACAATCTTTTCTTATGAAGGGAATCTTTGACGATGATGAATTCCCATGGCCGCAATCCGCGCGCTGTAGGCGAAAACATGACAGCCTTAAGAATCTCAGTTATTTTATCATCTTCGATTTCTTTTTCAAGATAAGATCTAACACTTCTTCTTTTTCTGAATATCTCAAGCATGAAACACCCTCCTCTATTCGTTTTTTTATTCTAACAAAATCATACTGCACATTGGATAATATTGACTTACACTGACAAAGCATGTAGATTACAAATCGGGCATACATGAAAAAGGGATACATTCATATCTATACCGGTGATGGGAAAGGCAAGACAACGGCCGCTGTTGGTCTTGCAGTCAGGGCAAAAAGCCAGGGGTTCAGGGTTCACTTTGTACAATTTTTCAAAGAACATAATCAGAGCGGTGAGATCAGATTGCTTGAGAATGCAGGTATAGAAACCATGATATTTAAAGATGTTCGTTCGCCCTTATTTAATCCGTCCCTGAATAAAAATAAACTGAGAAAGAAAACAGAGAACGCTATGGAGATGCTCAAAAAGGTTTTCGATAAAGATGATTTTGACCTTATGGTACTTGATGAATTCAACTGTCTGATACATGAGGGATTGCTCTCAGCAGACGAAGCAGCGGCACTCATACGGAGCAAGCCCGAAAGACTTGAACTGGTCCTGACCGGCAGGGGTGCTTCTGAAGAAACAATCGAAATAGCCGATTATGTTACCGTTATGCAAAAGGTTAAACATCCTTACAGAGATAACATCACGGGAAGAAAGGGCATTGAGTTTTGAACGGCTGCCGACAGAGACGTCATCCCTGTCTATCCCTGATACTCTGTTGCCATACGTAATGCACCCTTTGAATCACTGTCATATGAGTGAGAATGAGCAGAATCCATAAAACGGGCAGGATAAATCCCGTTATTGTGCCGATAGCGATCAGAATAATTCGCTCAGGTCTTTCCATCAAACCATGCTTGCAGTCCATGCCAAGTCCCTCAGCCCGCGCCCGGGCATAGCTGATCAGGAAAGAGCCAATGAGTGTTCCCAGACAGAGCAGCACGCCTCCATGGCTGTTATGTTGTCCCAGATTCCACGCGATTGCCAATAATATAAGGGCATCGGCATACCGGTCGAGCACTGAATCAAGGTAGGCACCGAATATCGTACTACGGTTGTTAACGCGTGCAACAATACCATCCAGCATGTCAAAGCAGCCCCCGACAACGATGAATATTCCTCCTATCCTGAGGTCATACGTGAGAACAGAGGAGCCGCATAACGTAATGAGAAATCCTATAACTGAAAGAGTATTGGGCGTAAGGGGTATTCTTTGAGCAAGTGGTTCAAGCGGTTTATCAAGGACATGTCCTAGTTTTTCACTGATCATGAAAAAAGTTAAATGCTTTTTGTCCCCTTTATGAAATCTTCAAGCATTTCTCTCGCAATATCATCAGAAAACTGTCGTGGAGGATGTTTCATGAAATAAGCAGACGATGAAACCAGAGGACCGCCTATTCTCCTGTCACGTGCGAGTTTACAGCATCTGATCGCATCAATGACAACGCCTGAGCTGTTAGGAGAATCTTCCACTGAGAGCCGCATTTCGAGCTGCAATGGTACATTTCCGAAACCCCTGCCCTCGAGCCTCAGAAAACATACCTTGTTATCGTTCAGCCAGGGGATGTAATCGGATGGGCCGATATGTATGTTCTCTCGTTCGAGCGGGTTCGAGAAAATCGACTGCACGGCCTCTGTTTTAGATGTCTTCTTTGTCTTGACACGGGCATGATTCAACATGTTCAGAAAATCTGTGTTCCCGCCCACGTTCATCTGGTACGTTCTGTCAATTTTCACTCCCCTGTCTTCGAACAATTTTGCCAGGCAACGATGAACGATAGTTGCGCCTACCTGGCTTTTGACGTCATCTCCGATGGCCGGTATCCCGGCATCCTTAAAGCGACGTGCCCATTTTTGGCTGGATACAATAAAAACCGGTATGCAGTTGATAAAGCTTACACCTGCTTTCAGGCAGGCGTCGGCATAATAAGCAGTTGCCTTTTCCGATCCGACAGGCAGGTAATTCAGCAGAATATCTGTATGGGTTCTTTTCAAAACACGTATGACATCAACCGGTTTTCTGTGGGCCGCAATAAATCGTTTGTCATCAGGATAGTCTTTCATATGATGAGATATGCCATCCAGCACGTTGCCCATAGATACCCTGACAGGAGAGCGAGTCTTCACGGTATGGAATATCTTTGTGCAGTTCGGCTTACTGGACAGAGCCTGGGGAATGGATTTGCCAACCTTCCGTTTGTCTACATCAAAGGCAGCGACAACTTTTATGGTGTCGGGAGTGTATCCGCCTAGATCATAGTGCATGAGGCCGCGAAAACGATCATCATCATGGTCTTTGATCTTTTTATAATATTCAATTCCCTGAATTAAAGCGCTGGCGCAGTTTCCGAGCCCCGCAATCGCAATCCGAATTTGTCTCATTCAGCCTTTCCTTCCGTCATCATTTTATAGGCAAGTCCGTATCTGCTTTTACGTGTTGTCCTGTTGTACAAATGAGTGATGAGGTCCTCAAGTTTTATATTGAAATCCTCCAGAAGATCGTTCATCGATTCTTCGCAGTAATCAAGGAATTTCTTCCATATCCTCTGGACAGTGTCTTTGTCTATTTTAGCGGCACTCGCTGCTTCCCGGTAACTCATTCCTTCAAGGAGATATTCAATCACCTCCTTGATTTTAGCTTCCTTCGTATGCATTCTATAAAAAAAAGTGAGTCGTCTCTCTGAAAACTTGCCATCGCATGTTTTGCATCTGAGCAATCTCTTGTGATTTTTTCCGTATCTGTTCTGAACGCTTATATTCCCGAGGCCTCTCCTTCCATGATCAGAACAGTATTTATTCGGACAGAAAAAAGCTGTTTGGGAAATTGAATGTTCCATAAGGGCACTACATATATAACAGAGTTTCTATTTTATGTCAAGAACAAAAAAAATAAAGTGGGGACAGCATTTTTTTATGATATACTGCTTGCCATTAAGGATATTCTCTTTTATAATTGCAGTCTCATGAATGCAAAGGTCTCGGTTATTGGTGCAGGCAATGCAGTGCAACCATTGCGCAGTTGCTCGCCGCTGAAAATCATGTCGGACGTTATCCTTTTTGATATTCTCGAAGGTATGCCGCAGGGAAAAGCCCTAGACATCGCCTGCATCTGTTAAAGATCTCTATCGGTACTCAAAAAATAAAGGGCTGGAACTGAAGTAGACAACGTATTACTCCCAAGAAGACCATACCGCGATACAGGTATCCATTTCGCTGAGATCGGCATTTAAATCCTTCCACTCATTACCTAACTATAATTTATCAAATACTTGGCAACCACTGATTCAAGAGTAGAATGTGCAGTCATGCCCTGTTGCAGCAATTGGATAACTTCCAGATCTGATTTCCAGGCAAGAGCATTGGGTGTCAGGAAACAGATACTACCGGGTTCCCGGTTTGTGCAGAGACCACCGCCCCTCTCGTAATAGTAATAGTCCTGACTCACCTCGGTGGGATACCCACGCATACCTGGCGGGATATCATGCGGCGCGAACCACAGCTTGATCTCCCGTTCTGCTTCAGCAACCGTGGCAGAGGCGTGAATAAGATTGTCCATCCGCTCGCCAATCACATTTCCTTCGGAATCTTTAAGTGGCGCCAGCGTGCCCAGAGAACGAATACATCCCGGTTTGCTGTCCCGAGCAACGAGGGGGTTCGTCGGCCCGGCTATGTCCCGTATTTTCTTTGTTGCATCATGCCCCTGATATACGAGAGCTATTACCCTCCGTCCACCGGGTTCATCGGGATAGTGAATACGACCCATAATAAAGTCGATGAGAGACGGAAAAAATATTTTATCACGATGTTCTGTATAGTGCTCTTCGGCGAGCATCTGACTCACATGAACAATCTTCGCTCCAGCGTACCGCAGGCCCGTATGGTATTCGGAAAGGTGAGAAAGGACATATCCTGTTAATGAGTTCCTTAATGCATCCGGCTTGATGAGCACAAGTGACTGCTCTGTTCTTTGAATATCCAAGCTGTTCCCCCTTTGCCATTCTCATCGATTGAAAAAACATTGTTATTGTAGCGGAAAAAAGCGTTATTATCAAAGTTCATGACTGTTTTTATACCGAAAGGGGGGCGGTTCTGTCAATGTGCCATGCTTACTCCTTTTCTGGAAAGGATGGTTTTTAGGACAGAAATGCCTGTTATGATCGTTTTCTTGGCGATTCTCATTATTGACAAGTAATATTAAAAAAAAGTATTATGTAATTAGAATTATGGCACGGCACCAAATGGAGATTGGATATGTTTGAAAAATTCACAGAACGCGGCAGAAAAGTAATAATCTTTGCAAAAGAGGAAGCAGAAAAACGACAGAACGATTATCTCGGGACCGAACATCTGTTACTTGCCATTTTAAGAGAAGATGATGGTCTCCCAGTAGCCATACTTAAAAAAATGGGCCTGGGCATCGAAGAGCTGAGAATGGAAGTAGAAAGAAACCTTCCTGCCGGAATGAATCTTCTTACCTTTGGAGACATCCCCTTCACACCTCGTGCAAAAAAAGTCCTGGAACTGGCTGTTGAAGAGGCTCGGTTGCTCGGACATAATTATATCGGGAGTGAACATCTCCTTTTGGGATTGGTTCGGGAAGATGAAGGGATTGCCGGGAAAATACTGAGAAACCTCGGTGCCAATTTACTCGGGGCGCGTCAGCTTACCATCAATCTGTCCATGAAGTCTTACGCACATATAAGAGAAAAGAGAACCACAACACCTGCACTCGACGAATTTGGGAGAGACCTTACCCAGATGGCGAAAGAAAACCGCCTCGATCCTGTGATAGGAAGACAGGATGAAATCGAGAGAGTATTACAGGTGCTTGGCAGGAGGCTGAAGAATAATCCTGCCATTATTGGTGAGCCCGGTGTTGGAAAGACCGCAATTGTTGAAGGGCTGTGTCACAGAATTATTGCTGGTGACATACCCGAAAGTCTCTTAGGTAAGAGGATCATTTCTTTGGATCTGGGCTCCTTGATTGCGGGGACAAAATATCGGGGTCAATTCGAGGAAAGACTGAAAATCGTGATGAAGGAAATCGTTCAGGCCGATAATGTTATTCTGTTTATCGATGAATTGCATACCCTGATTGGTGCCGGTGCTGCCGAGGGCTCAATTGACGCCTCGAGTATGCTGAAACCTGCTCTGTCGAGAGGTGAAATACAATGTATCGGCGCATCTACTCCGGACGAGTACAGAAAATATATTGAAAAAGATAGAGCTCTTGAGAGAAGATTTCAGCCGATTCATATCCAGCCGCCGGAAATAAATAGTACTATTGAAATATTGAATGGTCTCAAGCCGAAATATGAAACACACCATAAGGTCAAAATTAGCCAGGATGCTATAGATGCGTCAGCCAGGCTTTCGGACAGATATATCTCAGACCGTTTCCTGCCTGATAAGGCTATAGATGTGCTTGATGAAACAGGGTCACGGATAAAGCTGAAGCTCTTTACGCCTCCCGCTGAATTAAAGGAAATAGAGTCGAAAATCAACCGGTTGGTTAAGGAAAAGAATCTTTATATCAAACTGCATGATCTTGAAAAAGCGGCTGCAATCAAGGCCGACGAAGAAAAGTTCAGGGAATTATTCGATCAAACCAATGACAAATGGCGGACGAATTTGAATAAGGAGATTCCTGTAATAGAAGAAGAGGATGTTGCCTATACGGTCTCCAAGATGACCGGAATTCCTGTTGTAAAGATTGAAGAAAAGGAATCTGAAAAGCTGTTAAAAATGGAAGACGAAATACACAAGAGAATTATTGCTCAGGAGGAAGCCGTAAAGGCTGTGTCCAAATTATTGAGAAGATCGCGTGCCGGACTGAAGAGTAGCAAGAAACCCATTGGATCGCTGTTTTTCCTTGGCCCGACAGGCGTCGGAAAAACCGAACTGGCCAAGGCACTTGCAAGTTACATTTTTAACGACGAAAACTCTCTTATTAAAATTGACATGTCTGAATATGTCGAGAGATTCAATGTTTCCCGACTGACCGGAGCGCCTCCGGGGTATGTTGGCTATGAAGAAGGTGGCCAGCTGACGGAGAGAGTCCGTAAAAAGCCATATGCCGTTGTACTCTTTGATGAAATTGAAAAGGCTCATCCCGATGTATTCAATATATTGCTTCAGGTACTCGACGAGGGTGTGTTGACGGACAGCTTCGGTAGGAAAGTTGATTTTCGGAACACGATCATTATCATGACCTCCAACGTCGGATCGCGCATCATAGAAAAGTCGACCCCCCTTGGATTTCGCCGGAAAGAAAGTGGCGAGATCTATGACACGATCAAAGAGAATGTTCTGCACGAATTAAAGAGAACCTTTAATCCGGAATTCCTGAACCGTGTTGACGAGATAGTCGTATTCCACCCGCTTGAAAAAGAGCACCTTCTTTCCATCATTGATCTGTTAATTGATGACACAAACAAGCTGCTTATTGAACAGGAATTGGTCCTTGAAGTATCGAAGGAAGTTAAAGAATGGATCTTGGATCAGCATTATAAACCGGCATACGGTGCACGGCCGATGCGGAGAGCTGTTCAAAAGATTATTGAGGATCCGCTCTCAGAAGAAATACTCAAGGGCCGTTTCAAAGGGACGCATAAAATCAAGGTCATGCTTGAATCCGGCAGTCCTGTTTTCGTCGCTGCTGAAGAAACCCCGGTACTCTCCGGAGTAAGTTAAAGCATTTAGCTATACGATAGCGGAGAGGATCAGAGCTGCGAGAGCACTTTCCTGAAAGGCTGCTCTTTACAGATAACCACCTATGGGAGTCCCCGTTAAACCGGAAAAGGCAATTCTTTTTGTGGGATGTCTCTTTGCACGGCATGACATATTTGAGTCGGCCGAGGCTCTGTTAAGAGAGAATTTCGGATCTGTTTATTTCAAAAGCCAGGCCGTGCCGTGGAATTACTCGACCTATTACGAGAAGGAAATGACCTCTCCCCTGCACAGGATTTTCTGTTTCTTCGAGAGAATCATCGATCCATCATACCTTGCCGAGGCAAAGCTGCGGACAAATGAGATTGAACAGCAATTTGCCGCAGATAACAGACGTCAGATCAACCTTGATCCGGGCTATATTACTCCTGCGAAGGTTATTCTGGCCTCTACAAAGAATTATTCTCACAGAGTTTATTTAAGCAAGGGTATATACGGCGAAGTCGCTTTGATATACAAAAATGAAAATTATCAGCCGCTTCCCTATACCTACAGGGACTATCAGGATCCCATCTTTATTGATGTGTTCAAACAGGCAAGACGTTTCTTTAAAAAGACCGAGCGATAATCGAAAAAAGCTGTAAAGATCTTTACAAAATAACGAGATTATCTCTGTGAATCGCCTCGTCAGAATATTTGTATCCGAGTATAGCTTCAATTTCCGAGGTCTTGTGACCCTTAATCTTTTTAATATCCGA
>JBFGJU010000088.1:0-7780 GCA_041577035.1 Thermodesulfovibrionales bacterium
CCTGCCGAATAATTCCTTTACGCCGTACCAAATAAAGACATGCCTCTTTGACCTGCCTGGCGGCAACAAAACGGTAGGCAGATACGTACGTGTATGGTACGGGGTTTACATATTATTGTAAAGCCGTTACAATACGTTGGAAATAATTGGCTCTAAAAAAAAATAAAACACTCATATTTTTTTTAAAGTTATCTGTTACGGTCATATGCCTTTACCTCGTCTTCTCAAAGGCAGGGGCAGAACAGATTCTCTCCATTATCAGAAGTATTAATCCTTTGTTTTTTTTAGCAGCATCGCTTATATATATTCTGGCCCAGCTTGTATCTGCTTTTCGCTGGAAATTCCTTCTGGCGGAAGCCTTCAGTATCAGAAGACTTTTTTCGCTGTATATGATTGGTGCGTTTTTTAGCAGTTTTCTCCCCGGTATTATTGGCGGGGACGCGGTCAAGGCGTACTATCTGAATAAGGATGCAAAGAAGTTAAGCCTGACACTTGCTTCAATTTTTATGGATCGCTATATCGGTTATACTGCCCTGATGATTATCGGGATAGCGTCTTTTCCCTTTGCACTTAGATATTTCGGCACATCTGAATCTATATGGATCATACCGGTAATCTTCATTGCATTTGTTGTTGGAAGTTTCTTGTTTTTTGGATTGAGGGTCGGCAGGCGGTTCAAGGGTGTTGCTGATTTTTACGATTACTTTAGCAGGATGAAAACAAAAAAAGACGCCGTTATGAAGGCATTTCTGCTGTCTCTTATAATTCAGCTCCTGAATTTTGCCATGATTATTGTGCTTGCCTTTGGCGTGGGGAAAAATATTCCGATTCTGGTGCTGTGCGTTGTTCTGCCGATTGTGGTCACCGTTACGTCGATACCGATTTCCGTGTCAGGTCTTGGTGTCCGGGAGGGCGCTTTTATGATATTATTAGGTCTTATTGGGATCAGTCCTGAGGTATCGACGTCGCTGTCGCTCACCTGGTTTTTTTCTATTTTTGTCGGCAGTATTCCCGGACTGTTTGCTTACATGCGATATAGGAGCAGGGCTGAACAGAATGAGTATAGCGATGTACCACGATAAGACACTCTGCTGGTCAGAAGATAATGGAAACCGATGGACATTCTATGAACGAAAGCAAGAATCTGGAAAAAGCTGACAAGAACTATATCTGGCATCCCTTTACCCAGATGCAGGAGTGGGCACATGAACAACCCGTCATTATTTCTGAAGGTGAAGGCAGTTACCTAAAGGATATTAATGGAAAAGAATATATAGACGGTGTATCCTCGATATGGGTGAATATTTTCGGACACAGGAAAAAAGAGATAAATGATGCGATTAGTGAGCAATTGGGTCGTATCGCACACTCCACGCTTCTTGGTCTGACCAACATCCCTGCAATCCAGCTGGCAGAAAGGCTTGTCAATATTTTGAGAAGATCGTTTAGCAAGCACTCGTCGTCACTGAATAAGGTCTTCTACTCTGATAATGGATCGACCTCGGTTGAGGTTGCGCTGAAAATGGCGTTTCAGTACTGGAAACATAAATCTGTTGAAGGAAAACACACTTTCTTATCACTTGAAAATGCCTATCACGGTGATACGCTCGGTGCGGTCAGTGTCGGTGGAATAGATATGTTCCATAAGACATTCGAACCGATTCTCTTTAAGACGTACAGAGCACCATCACCCGATTGCTACAGATGCTCTTCAGGCATGAATTATCCTGAATGCGGGTATGCATGTATCCAGAAAATGGAAGAAATTCTGCAGCAGCATCACACCGAAATAGCCGGGGTCATTATGGAGCCGTTAATACAGGCAGCAGGAGGTATGATCGTAGCTCCACAGGGATATCTTGCGCGGGTCCGTGAATTGTGTACTACCTATAATGTGCTTCTCATAGCTGACGAGGTTGCAACGGGATTTGGCCGTACCGGAAGAATGTTTGCGTGCGAGCATGAAGATGTGCTCCCGGATATTATCTGTCTGTCCAAAGGGATTACCGGTGGCTATATGCCGCTTGCGGCAACGGTTGCCAGAGAAGAGATTTATAACGCATTTCTGGGATCATTTCGGGAGCTGAAGACCTTTTTCCACGGTCATTCCTATACCGGCAACCCGCTTGCGTGTGCAGCTGCATGCGCCTGTCTCGATTTGTTTGAAAAGGAAAAGATTTTACAGAGCGTTCAGCAGAAGATCGCCATTCTTGAAACTCGCATCGGGGAGATGGGAGAACTGAGCCATGTCGGTAATGTGAGAAACTGCGGATTAATGGCTGGAGTGGAGCTGGTGAAAGATAGGGAAACGAAAACGCCATATGAGTGGGAACGGAAAATGGGATGGAACGTTGCGCATCATGCACGTGACAACGGTGTTTTTATCAGGCCTCTCGGTAATGTGATCGTTATTATGCCACCCTTGAACATACGTTCCGAGATTCTTGATGTAATGCTCAAAAAAATATATGAAGCTATTCGTGCTGTTACCTGATAAAGAGTCAATCTGACATCATTCGGTAAGGAATGAACATCACGTACGCATAATAGGTTTCTGTTACGGTATTACTTCCAGAGCCTTGACTGACGGTAGAAGAAAGGTTTCAATACCGTAAGGCTGCATACCTGACCGAACGGTTTGAACAGCCATCCGGTAACAGTCTTGCTTCCAAGGCATTTCTTGCAGTACGGATCTACCGGACGGTATTTTCTGAATCCAGCCATAATTTCCCCGAGCTTCTGAGATGAAAGGATATCCTTAAGCGATGTCTGATGCAGATTGCCGAAGGCCGTATGGCCGTTGAAGTCTATACAACAGAGCGTCACATCGCCATTGTACAGGATCCCGAAATGATCACGCATGCCAAAGCAATAACCGGCCCAGGCATCTCGAATGCCTGTATTGTCAAACCCGTCAACCCAATTGGAAAGCAGGTACGTCTCGAAAAAAATATTTTTGTACACTTCAACCACATTCCATTTATATGAAACAAGCCGCATGACTTTCTTCAGTGCCCGTTCTCTCAGATCACTATCAACATCCAGAATGTCATAGACACGATTGGTCCAGAACCGGAAGGTGTCGCGAAGTTCCCGGTTGGATGCATTGATCCGTGCTGACTGAATCTTCTTTTTCATGTCTTCAGAGCTGAACCGGGTGTTCATAAATCTCAGTTTAAAAATCGTCTCTCTTTCCCGAATATTGAGAGAAGAAAAGAAATCAAGAATCCCTTTAACATATTCATCGAATGACAGGTTCCCGGCCTTTCGCAACGCAAATGATTGCTCATCAGGCGTCTGGAGGGATATATCGATCTGGTGGAGATTATAATTCAAAAGACGTTTCCCCAGACTGCCGTGCAGTCCAGCGCCGTTTGTTGTGAGGCCAATTTTCATTTTTTTATGAAGAGCATATTCCAGTATGCTGAAGAATTCAGGATGAAGGGTCGGTTCGCCCATGACATGAAATGTGATCTTGTCGGATATGCTGTGTGATGCAAGCTCATCTATTACGCGCCGTGCAAGGTCCGCATCCATATACCCGGGACGCCTCTTCATGTCAGCCTTGGGACAGAACACGCAATTAAAATTGCATATATTCGTTAATTCAATGTGCACCCGTTTGAGCGGAACATCGATATGTCCAAAACGCCTCTTTGCGACAGCGGTTTTCATCCAGATTATATATCCCTTCTTTTTTATTCGCCTAATTTATTATAAAGAAGAAGCAGATGCCAATGCAGTTTTCCTGTTGTTGGCGGATATCAGGAATATGAGATCAAATCGTCACTACTGACAAGTTCCTGTTGGGTATGGTTAAATAATTCATATGTTTGGCTAATTCGGGAGGTTATATGTCAGAAATTCAGGAACTGTATGATGTCATCATCATTGGCGGGGGGCCGGCAGGATTGTCTGCTGCTCAATATGCATCCCGCTCTAAACTGAAGACCATCGTACTGGACAAATCATCTGCTGCAGGAGCTCTTGCGTACGCAAGCCATATCGAAAATTATCCGGGCGTTCTGGATCCAGTCTCCGGAACAGAACTCCTTGATACTTTTAAAAAACAGGCGCTGAAGTTCGGAGCGGAAATCATTGAAACTGTGGTCGTGGGCGTACGACTGGATGGTGAATCCAAGGAAGTGTATACCATGGAAACCGTTTATAAAGGCAGGGCAGTGATCATAGCCACTGGCTCTATGGGACGAAAACCCTCTATCAGGGGAGAGGCCGATTTTCTCGGTCGGGGCGTTAGCTACTGCGCAGTTTGTGATGCAGCTTTTTTTAAAGGCAAAACGGTCTGCGTTGTGGGAAGTTCTGACGAAGCAGTCAAGGAAGCCGGCTACTTAACACGATTTGTCAAGACAGTATATCTTCTCGCTCCAACAAAGGAGCTGAAGGCAGATGATCGGACTGTCCTGAACGCTGAGAATCTCATGGTTAAAACAGGAACAACAGTTAAGGCAATTGAAGGAACCGAGACTGTTGAAAAAATTATTGTGATCGATGCAGATAAGAAAGAATCGGAGCTGTATCTCTCCGGGGTTTTTGTTTATTTACAGGGAAACAAGCCTATTGTTGATTTCCTTTCCGGGGCAGTAGAATTAAAGGCAGATGACTGTATTGGAACCAATCACATGATGGAGACGTCTGTGCCGGGTGTGTTTGCGGCTGGTGATGTGACCTGTACTGTGGTACGGCAGGTCGTGACAGCAGTTTCCAGCGGTGCAGTGGCAGCTTTGTCCGCTGAAAAATATATTCATCACAGGACGAAATTGAAACAGGACTGGGGGAAATAAGCTGATGGTTTTCAGCAGGGATTCTGTTAATTTGACAGCATTAACGGGTTTATGATTTAATAACGTTGCCTTTAAAGATAGCCCGGTGAGACTAGAAAGGCAAAGGAGTTAGCGTGCTCTGCATTGTAAGAAAAGAACCGTCCGAAACCTTCTCAGCAAGATCATGGGAAGGTTTTTTTATGCCTGAATATGTCTAAAGAACTGCTCAATAAACAGGACATCGACAGAATTCTTGCCCGAATAGCCCATGAAATTCTCGAAAAGAACAAGGGCACAGGCAACCTTTGTCTTGTTGGCATACAGAGGGGGGGCGTACACCTGGCCGAAAGGCTTTCAAAAAAGATCAGGGAGATTGAAGGCAATGACATACCCGTCGGCTCTCTGGATATTGCTTTTTACAGGGATGACCTGAATATTAGAACAGAGCAACCGGCTGTCAGAGAGACTTCAGTACCGTGTCACATTGATGATCAGAAGGTTGTGCTGGTGGACGATGTATTATTTACCGGTCGATCGATACGCGCTGCCCTGGACGCTCTGATGGATATCGGACGGCCCGCTAATATTCAGTTGGCGGTTCTTATTGACAGGGGGCACAGGGAGCTTCCGATTAAGCCTGACTTTGTTGGTAAAAATATTCCTACATCTATGGGTGAAGTAGTGAGAGTTGTTCTTGAAGAAGAGGGAGCTAAAGATACGGTTACCATAGAATGAACCCTGTGAGATCTTGTAGACATAGAGAGCATTGTCCGGAACATGAAGACAGCAGGGGAGGGTGCATCGAGTGAAACTTTCATCCAAGGATTTGTTGGGGATAAAAGAGCTTGAAAAAGATGAAATAACGCTCATTCTAAATACCGCTTCGGGATTTAAGGACGTCCTGAAACGAGATATAAAGAAGGTTCCTGCTTTACGGGGGAAGACAGCGGTCAATCTTTTCTTTGAGCCTTCAACGAGGACCCGGACATCATTTGAACTTGCAGAAAAAAGACTCAGCCTCGATGTCCTTAATCTGGCGGAAACCACAAGCAGTGTTGTTAAAGGAGAAAGTCTGATTGATACGTCTTTGAATGTGCAGGCGCTGGGTGCTGATTTTATGGTGGTTAGACATTCGTCGTCGGGCGCTCCCCATCTCCTTTCAAGAAATGTAACTGCTTCGATAATCAATGCCGGTGACGGCATTAATGAACATCCGACCCAGGCTCTGCTTGATGCGTTTACGATACAGGAACGAATGGGGACGATTGAAGGCCTTAAGATAGCAATCGTTGGTGACATCGTACATAGCAGGGTCGCAAAATCGAATATCTACCTGCTCAAGAAATTTGGTGCTGAAGTGAGGCTTATAGGGCCGCCGACACTGGTTCCTGAAGAAATCCTGTCTCTGGGAATCAAGCGGTATCATGATATGGAACTCGGTTTGGATACTGTTGATGTTGTCATGATGCTCAGGATTCAGAAAGAACGACAGACCGGTGGATACTTTCCTTCTACTCTTGAGTATTTTAGGTTTTGGGGACTCACGCCTGAACGATTTGCAGCAGCGAAGAAGAACGCAATTGTCATGCATCCGGGTCCCATGAACAGAGGAATAGAGATAGCATCAGAAATCGCTGACGGTTCTCAGTCAGTTATCCTTGATCAGGTCACGAATGGTATTGCTGTAAGGATGGCAGTGATGTTTCTTCTTGCAGGGATAAGAGAATGAAGCCTTTTAATATATATGTGTTCATGTTATTTTTTTCCCGAGATGGAACGAAGAAAAATTGTTCCCGTGACCGTATGCGTGACGTGACAAGAGATCTCATATGTTGAATATACTCATTAAAAACGGCCGCATTGTAGATCCGTCAGAAGGACTGGACGGGATAGGGCATATCATTATTGAGAACGGAAAGATCAAAGAGATTGCACTGGATTCCGGAGGGATAAAGGAAAAGTCACGACCGATTAAAACCACACCCTCTGGCAGAAAAGCCTTACGGGTCTTTGAAGCGCACGGTCTTTTTGTCATCCCGGGACTTATTGATATGCATACGCATTTAAGAGAACCCGGATATGAATATAAGGAAACGATCAAAACCGGTACCATGGCTGCTGTGAGCGGCGGTTTTACCAGTATCTGTGCAATGCCAAACACGAATCCGGTCAATGATAATTCAAGTGTTACTGACTTTATTATCAGAAAGGCTATTCAGGAAGGTGCCTGTACGGTTTATCCCGTTGGGTCGATTACCAAAAATCAGACTGGTAAAGAGCTTGCGGAGATGGGCATAATGTTCTCTGAAGGATGCATTGCCTTTTCCGATGACGGTAACCCGGTTATGAATAGTCTGATTATGAGAAGAGCCCTTGAATATTCCAAAACGTATGACGTACCGATAATATCTCACTGCGAGGATAGCAATCTGACGGATGGCGGTGTTATGAACGAAGGGCTGCTGTCTTTCACGATGGGTATGCGGGGGATACCGTCCGAGGCTGAAGAGACCATGGTAGCACGGGATATTGCGCTTGCAGGACTTACAAAAGGAAAACTACATATTGCCCATGTGTCAACGGCAGGTTCAGTCAGGCTGATCCGGCAGGCCAAAGAATCGGGAATACCCGTGACAGCTGAAACATGCCCCCACTATTTCACTATTACGGAAGAAGCTGTCCAGGCATATAATACGAACGCGAAGGTGAATCCTCCGCTCAGAGCCAGAAAAGATTTGGAGGCACTGCAGGAGGGGCTGAAAGACGGCACTATTGACGTCATTGCAACAGACCATGCCCCTCATCATAGAGATGAAAAACGGATGGAATTTGATCGGGCCCCCTCGGGTATTTCAGGACTGGATACAGCATTGAGTTTAAGTCTGAAACTTGTTCAAGAAGGTACCTTAACGCTCTCCCAGCTGATCGAGAGGATGGCTCAGAATCCTGCACGAATCCTTGGACTGAACAAGGGAAAGTTGAAGGTCGGTCATGCCGCC
>JBFGJU010000089.1:0-7563 GCA_041577035.1 Thermodesulfovibrionales bacterium
CCGCGAGGCGATCGACGTCGCGCGGCTCGACGATGAGGCCGGCGGCCCCGACGATCTCGGGCAGGGCGCCCACTGCGGACGCCACGACCGGCACGCCACACGCGATCGCCTCGATCGCAGGTGCTGAACGCAGTGCTCGATTTCCCATAATTACCGAGGAGGTTAAAAGACGGAAAACGGTCTGCAATGGCAGCAGCTATCTGCTCGTCACGTGCCTTGAGTCGCAAAAAAGCGGACTGCACATCCGGTCGTCGTGTAAGCAGTTGAGACGGGAGTCCCGCAGGAAAGGATTCAGTTACGCCGGGAATTCTGGCAAGCTGTCCTCCTGTTTCCCGGTCAGGGTATCGTCCGATCAGGACAGAGAGCGCATGCTCAGCAACAGCCAGACTGGCTTCGGAAAGCTGCCGGTTTGCCCTGACTCCCGCAAGGTTCTGACGGGCCTGATACACATCCAGGGCGGATACAAGCCCCTCCCGGTAACGCCGTTCTACACGATCAAGGGTATCGGCAAATGACGCAATGGTCTGGTCTGCAAGATCGAGCTGGGCACGTTTTTCTACGGCGAGATAATACAGGTCAACCAGTTCTGCCGATAGACTCAAATAGACTGATTTCACCTCTTCCTCTGTAGCCTTCATTTCAAAATCCGCGGCCTGTGCACGAGACCGCAGTTTCTGCCAGATATCCAGCTCAAATCCGGCTGCCAGTGACAGACGATAACTGTTTCCTGTATTGTTGCCGAAAAAGCCCGGCGTATCTTCCCGGCTGCCCTGCGCTTCACCACTCAGAGATGGATACTGCGCCGCGGCTGTAGCACGGCTCACCGCTTCCAGCTGCTCAAGCCGTGCGTACGCCTGAGCAAGATCAAGGTTCGCTGAAAATGCCTCTTCCATCAGGCTATCGAGTTTTGAGTCATAAAAGGTCTTCCACCAGTATTCGATCGGGTGACCAGAGTGCTCTTTTGCCGCCTGCTCCCGGTATGTCTCCGGAGGTGTCACGGGGAGATCTACTGGCTGCCGGCTGTGGACAGAGCATCCGGCAATCCACAATAAAAAAACAGCATAATTGATGTACGTTACATATCCTTTCACTTCGCTTCCATTCCCGCTGTTATAAAAGGGATAAACATGTTGATAATGGTTTTTGAATCATTTTCGAGCGGCATCTTTATGACATCCGAATGAAACCTGCCGCAGCATACATGCATGGTCTGTGAAAACGCCCCGAACATGAAATGAAGCCTCCACAAGAGAGTCTTCTCGGGCAGTTCGGGAAGGGCCTCTCGAAACGTTTCCAAAATGAGCTGAAACAGAGGCCATATCAATTTCATAAAGACATTTCTTACCGTATCGTCAGGATCAGAAAAAGACCGTCCGACAAGCGCTACAAAATCCTCTGCACCGGGACTTGACTCTTTGAACTGGAGCGTCGGCTCAATAAAGGCGCGTAACAGCTCTTTAACCGGCGGTCTCCGCCCTTTTTGCCGGGCACTGTCCCTGACTTTTGTGATTCGTTCAATGCGAACCTGATTCAGGGGAATCAGCCTTCTTTCCATAACTGCCCTCAGAAGAGCTTCTTTAGAACCAAAATGATAGTTAACCGCTGCAAGATTGACCCCGGCCCAGCCGGTAATATCTCTCAAGGATGTCCCCTTGAAACCCTCCTGAGCAAAGAGATGCTCAGCAGCATCAAGAATCCGCTGTTTTGTGTCACCCTGCTGATTTTCAAAATTTTCCTGGTTCATACGTTTGATTAAAACATATGTTTTAATAGAAAGTCAAGAGGAAATCCAGACGTATGAGCATCCAGAAAATTTTATAACCTATTGATTTAAAATAATTTTAATGCTGCGGTTTCTATGAGTTATCAATTGAAAAAATCTATTTTATGACAAAAGCCCTTTAACCATCACCTCACATCACTGATGATCAGGCGTATCTCGTCTGCCTGCTGTTCAATGCTCTCGGTTAACCTGAACTGAACAAGCGCCCTCTTCAGATTATCATCCGGCCTGCTTATCTTAAAGTAGACATTTCCTTTTAAATAATCAGTAAAAAACCTGAGTCCTAATTCAAAAGGTATCAGACGTATTGCATCGTACATAAACCGGAAATCATTGTCTGTCAGAAATCTTCCGGCTGAGTTTATGTATCCTTCCAGCACGGCCCTGCAGTAATCTATTCTGAAGGAAACCTCCTCGACTCTGCTAGCCTCTTCATCTGATGTATTACAGCAGGATCTAAGGCAGTCGCCGATATCATAATGAATCAGCCCGGGCATTACCGTATCCAGGTCGATTACGCCGATCGCCCTGCCGGTTTTGTCGTCATTCATAATGTGTTCACTTTTAGGGTCTCCATGAATTGGCCGCACCAATAACAGTCCTGTTTCTTTTGCATCTTCCAGAACAGATGCCCACTCCCTTCGATCACGTATGAAATCCATACAATAACGTATGTCATATGAATCCTCTGACAGCACGCGTGACGGTATCGTTTTCTCATACGTTTGAAGATAGAGAGGAGTGATATGAAATCCTTCAAGGATATCATAGAGCTTTTCAGTTTCAAGATCACTTATGAAATTGTGAAACCTGCCGAGTCCAAAACCAATCTCCCTCGCATGGGGGATACCCGTTATGGTGCCTCCGCCAGAGTCACTGATAAAGCTGAGAACCCGCCAAAAAGATCCGTGATTATCAAGAAAATAATCTTTTCCATCTTGAGCCGGAAGAATACCGGGCACTTTCCAGATAACACGCGGAGCTGATTGCCGTTCATATGCAACCCGTTTATTCATATGATCCAATACAAAGCGTATATTAGACATAATCCGGTCCGGGTGCTGAAATACATGGTTGTTTATGCGCTGTAGGATAACTCTTTTTTCTCTGCCTGATTCAATGGTTACGATAAAGGTGTCGTTTATCCTGCCTGAACCATGCCGCCGGACATCCAGGACTCGCCCCTCCAACCGGAACTGTTTCGCTGTGCTGATAAGGTACTCTTTCGGGTAGTCCATAACGAATCATTAACCCATCAGGATTTCATAAGGAGCATCGACCCGGCATCAAGGCCCAGTTCCCGGCACACCACGTCGCATTTAGCCTGGAAAAGGAAAAAGGCTTCCCTGCCTGTCTCTGATACGGTCTCGAAATTGCCCTGTCCCTTGCAGAGCACCAGATCTGCATTGTAGAATTCTTTCTGAAACTCTGGCGTTGTCATCGCAAGGATAGTACCGACAGCGTCGGAACCATTATCAATAATTTCACAGATACGATCAAGGCCTGTCTGCTCTGCGTCGTCACGGGTCACATCATTAAGGACAGGACCACCTTTTACAACGGCCTTTATCTTTTTGCCCGACGATGCCAAGACGTCTATGAGAAGTTTATCAAAGACCACTTCCCCGGCGTTATCCAGCAGGTAGAGAATAGTGTCTGCCTGGTGGACTTCATGGTGAAATGTCTGATAGTCATCCACACCGATTGTTGTTTTAAGGGACCGGTTAATCGCGCCATCTATATCAACTGAAGTGTAAATTCCAAAGTCAATAATATTACCTGCAATTGCAAGCCGTGTCGCTGTCCAGAGCGGATCCCTGCTCTCCTGTACCTTCTTCTGTAAGAAAGGAAATTGTCTTATCGCCACGCTGTTATATTTTTTTTTGATACGCTCAAAAGGATCGGCATCAAGCATTTGTCTGATGATACGGTGAATAAACGTTGTGGTATATGCAGGAGGTCTGTTCATGTCTGCATTCCGGGCAATGGCAAGCACCTCCCGCATGATGTCGCCATGTAATTTATCGTTATTACCGGAAAACTGCCTGAGGGCTATGAGTGCCTGCCTCAAGAAACAGGGAAAGCAGTCGATCTGTGTCCGCATTATTGCTTTTTTCTCAGTTTCTTCGCCTTTATCTCAACTTCTTCAGACATGCGCTGTCTGTGTTCAAGCAGTTTGCCAGCTAATTTCCTGTCTTTTCGGGACAGAATCTGAACCGCCAGCAGTGCGGCATTTTTTGCGCCTGCTTTTCCAACTGACATCGCTGCAACCGGTATCCCGGGAGGCATCTGCACGATACTCAAGAGGGCATCAATTCCATTCAAAGAAGAAGAGTCGATCGGAACACCAATCACCGGAAGCACCGTATACGATGCAACCACACCGGGGAGGTGCGCTGCCATTCCGGCACCTGCTATGATGACCTCTGCACCGGTCTTTTCCGCCTCTTTGACTATTTTTCGGGTCCGCTCCGGTGTTCGGTGCGCAGAAGTCACTGTCATATAATACGGCACAGCAAAATCATCCAGAATTTCCGCTGATTTCTTCATGACTGAAAGATCTGAGTCACTGCCCATCACGATCAATACTTTCGGTTTCATGATTTTCTCCTTGGTCACATGGACTCCACGAATCTCTGCAATCAGACTATTCCATTCACACCCCGCACGGGACGGTTCATTGCTGCCTTTTGACCGCCCTGTCAGCGATGTCTTTCCGATAATGCATTCCCTTGAAATGTATCTTATCGACGGCTTCGTACGCCTTTTTCTGGGCATCTGAAATCGTTATGCCGGTAGCCGTAACACCAAGAACCCTGCCACCGGATGTTACGAGCCTGTCTTCATTATACGCCGTCCCTGCATGGAACACATAGGTCCCCTCGAGATCATTCGCCTGTTTAATCCCTGTAATAGTATCGCCCTTTCGGTATGTGCCCGGATATCCCTCAGATGACACCACAACGCAGACAGCAGGGTCTTTTTTCCATGAAATGGAAATTTCATGGAGTCGTTCCTCTGCAATTGCCATTGCAATTTCCATGAAATCAGTTTCGAGACGCGCAAGTACCGGCTGCGTCTCCGGATCACCAAGACGGCAGTTGAACTCGAGCACTTTCGGCCTCCCCTGGTCTATCATGAGCCCGGCATAGAGAATCCCTTTGTAGTTCATACCTTCGGATTTCAGGGCATTCACCGTGGGAGTCATGATACGCTCCCGGATTACGTTTTCCAGACCATCGGTTACTACCGGGGCCGGGCTATAGGCCCCCATCCCCCCGGTATTGAGACCTTTATCATCATCAAAAATACGCTTATGATCCTGCGAACTCACCATCGGCAGAATAGTTTTTCCATCAGTGAAAACCATATATGAAGCCTCTTCTCCTGCAAGGCATTCCTCGACAACCACCCTGTTGCCCGCATCTCCAAAAGCTTTTTCTTTCATAATGATCTTCAGGGCATTCCGTGCCTCATCCATGGTGGACGCAATAAAAACACCCTTGCCTGCTGCAAGACCGTCAGCCTTAATGACAATGGGAGCGCCCTTAATTTTTATATAATCTTCTGCATGGATATATGATGTAAAGACTTTATATTCTGCTGATGGAATACCATATTTCTTCAAAAGGTCTTTACAGAATACCTTACTGGATTCAAGTTGTGCCGCCGCCTGGTCAGGGCCGACGATCTTTCTTCCTTCCTTTGCGAACACATCGACAATACCCTTCGAGAGGGGATCTTCAGGCCCGACAATCGTGAGGTCGATCCACTCATACTTCACAAAATCCAGTATCGCTTTAAAATCGTTCTGGTTTATACCGATGCACTCTGCAAGTTCGGATATGCCAGCGTTCCCCGGACAGCAGTATATTTTATCAACATGCCTGCTCTGGGAAAGCTTCCAGACAATTGCGTGTTCTCTGCCGCCCCCCCCAATGACTAGAACTTTCATGTGCTATGCCCTTTCATTTTCATGGTTTTGAAAACACTTTTAACGGTATTCACATCAGGAAACTCTTTATAACACTTCGTTCTCAGCGTTATGTGGTTTATTATACTTCATTTGTTTCGCAAATACCCTTTTTCGAGCATACTTGTATAGGCGCCGTCTCCAATTATTATGTGGTCTAATACTTTAATGCCTATCGTGTCTCCTGCAGACGACAGCTTTTCCGTGATCACAATATCCTCACTGCTCGGGGTCGGATCGCCGCTTGGATGATTGTGCACAAAAATCACTGACGCGGCAGACTCTTTTATGGAATCCCTGAAGGCCTCGCGCGGATGTACTAAGGATGCGGTAAGCGTACCCTCGGATACCCTGGAATCACGAATCAGCCTGTTTTTTGCGTCCAGCATTGCGCAGTAGAATGCCTCTTTTTTTACGTTCTGTAAAAGCGGGTAATAATATGCGTACACATCATTACCTGTGGAAAAGACAGGTCCTTTCAGCGCAGATTCTCTCAGCAACCTGCTGCCCAGTTCAAATG
The DNA here is from genome assembly GCA_041577035.1 of Thermodesulfovibrionales bacterium. Lineage (GTDB taxonomy): Bacteria > Nitrospirota > Thermodesulfovibrionia > Thermodesulfovibrionales > UBA6898. The sequence goes on from JBFGJU010000089.1 coordinate 6,277, forward strand.
CTGCCTTTAACTGGGCGATCTTTGCCTTTCCGATCCCGCTCAGCTGCTCTAATTCTTTCACCGAAGCCTGCTCCAGCTTCTTCAGACTGCCGAATGTCCGCAGCAATTCGATACCGAGTTCCATTGCACTTTTTCTCCCGCCCCCGGTACGCAGAATAATCGCAAGAAGTTGGGCATCGGACAGATAACCGGACCCGGTTTTAAGCAGTCTTTCCCGCGGCCTCTCTTCTTCAGGCCAGTCCTTGATGCTCTGATGCGCCATGGAATAGAAAGATTGTATCATCACGCTCTTTTGGAGGTAAAGGGAAAAATTATTCGGTCGCACTGCCGTAATCAGTTGCCGGCTGATATCCGATTGAACCGGCTCATTTGCCTGTGATAAGATAAGCTATGCCTGTGTATGTTTATGAAGCTATTGACTCATCCGGGAAAAAAATAAAAGAGACTGTTTCGGATTCAGATGAAGCATCTCTCAAGTCATCCCTGAGGGAAAAGGGGCTTGTTCCCATCAGTATAGCGGTTTCTGAGTCCAAAAAGACCGCATTATTTAAACGGATTACCCAGAAAGATCTTCTGACCTTTACCCAGGAACTCGGCAACCTGCTGGATTCGGGTCTCCCCATAGACAGGGCCCTGTATGTGCTTTCCGAATATGCCGATAAGAAGGCCTTCCGTTCTATTATCAGAGAAGTATATGTCGATATTCAAAAGGGAAGTTCTCTATCGGCTGCCATGGCGAAACATAAGACCTTCCCCCGGGTTTATATCAATATGGTTAAAGCAGGAGAGGCAGGCGGCATACTTGACGCGGTCATTCGAAGGCTTACGTCTTTCTTGGAAACATCTATTTCATTTACAGAGGAAATCATATCGGCATTGATATATCCTGTTCTTCTTACCCTTGTCGGTGGTGTGGCCATTACCGTACTTATGGTCTATGTTGTTCCGGAGTTCGCGCAGATCTTCGCCGATATGGGCCAGACGCTCCCTCTTCCGACCCTCATGTTAATTGCGATAAGCACCTTTTTTGCGTCGTACTGGTGGGCTTTTGCCGCAGTCGTGATCGTGGGGTTTTTCCTCATTCGCTACTATGCCAAAACCGCTGAAGGCAAGCGTTTTTTTGATACACTCAAACTGAAAATACCTGTTTTGAATAAACTGACCATGAAGCTGGTGATATCCCGGTTTGCCAGAACATTCGGCACCCTGCTTCACGGCGGGGTACCCATACTCGAGGCAATCAGGATATCTCGGGACGTAGTTGATAACGAGATTGTCTCGCAACAG
>JBFGJU010000090.1:0-7531 GCA_041577035.1 Thermodesulfovibrionales bacterium
GAAACTTCCTCGGCAGGGACGTGTTCAGGATAGGCAGTCTTCCTTCTTTTTATCCTGACCTTGGTTCCCTCTTTCTCTATCTGGAGTTCCGTAATATCAGTATCCTTCAGGAGATCTATAAGGTCTTTTAAATCATCTAATTCCATTATTTCACCCTTTCAATATATTCAGACGTCCTCGTATCAACTCTTATCGTATCCCCCTCGTTTATATGAAACGGGACCCTCACAATTGCTCCTGTTTCGAGTGTTGCCGGCTTACCACCGCCAGAGGCAGTATCACCCTTAAATCCAGGATCTGTTTTAGCAACAACCAGTTCAATGAAGTTAGGAAGCTCGACATGTAATGGCGTGCCCTTATAATTAAGAATTTTAACATCAAGACCTTCTTTTATAAATAATTTTGTATCACCCAGCTGCTCAGCATTGAGCGGTATCTGCTCGTAGGTTTCGGCATCCATAAAATAATAGAGATCATCCTGCATATAAATATACTGCATTTTCGTTTCCTTGAGTTCAGGGCGAGGAAATTTCTCGCCAGACCTCAGCGTTTCTTCCACCACCGAACCTGTTCTCAGATTCTTCAGTTTCGTCTTTACATTGGCCCCGCCTCTGCCCATCTTGACGTGCAAAAAATCAACTATTTCATAAGGATCGCCCTTGAACTCAATCTTTAAGCCCTTTCTAAAGTCACTCGTCGAAATCAATGCTATAGTCTCCTTGACAACGATACGCCTGGAACTGGAAACCAGCTCTTCTTATATCAGACTATTATTTCGAGTTTTCTGGGAAGACCTGTCATGACGGTACATCCATTTTTCTTCGCCAGCACCATATCCTCAATCCTTACGCCGCCCAGCCCAGGTATATATACCCCCGGTTCTATGGTAAATATCATATTCTTTTTAACCGTTTCCCCTCCGGACCGGGAAACCCTCGGCAGCTCATGCACATCCAGACCTACACCGTGCCCCGTTCCATGTCCAAAACAATCTCCATAACCTGACTTTTTTATAACATCCCTGGCTGCCTTGTCAACCAGTCTGGTGTGTTTTCCTTCCCGCACCGCATGTATCGCAGCCGCGCGCGCCTTCAAAACGGTCTCATATATTTCTTTTTTCCTTGACATGTCTTTTCCCTGAACAAGAAACGTTCTCGACATATCAGAAAAATATCCTCCAGCTTCTCCTCCCCAGTCAATAAGAATAAAGTCTCCGCCCCTTATTTTCCGATGAGATGGCTTCGCATGCGGCAAAGCAGAGTTCCTTCCCGCGGCTACTATTATATCAAAGGGCAACGAAGAACATCCCTTATCCCTGAGTTTGTCTTCCAGCATACGCGCTATCCGCTTTTCTGAAATACCTTTTTTTATAAATGGCTTTACTTTTCGAAAAGCCATTTCTGCCCTTTTCACCGCCGTATTCGTTAATCTCAATTCATGCAGGTCTTTTATTTTCCGTATATCTTCAACGAGATAACTTATTGCCTTAATCCTGAAACCATTTCTCAAAAGCCTCCTGTACGATGCATAGGATAGCGATGACTCGAATCCCAGCGTTTTGATGCCCAGAGACCGGACGCTCTTAATTGCGGCACGAAGGATATCTTTTTCATCGATGATAATATCAAATCCTTTTATTTCCTTTTTGGCCTGCTCTTCATATCTTCCGTCCGTAAAAAAAATCCTCTCTTTTCCGGATATAATCAGGCATCCGGATGAGCCGCTGAAAGAGGAAAGATATCGAATATTGCTTAATGCAGTAACAAGCATGCCGTCTATTCCCCTGGATCGAAGGGCATTCCGTACTGACCGGGTGCGGATCATTTTGATAATATGTTGTGAGCAGCTCTGAGAGCAAGCAGATAGCTATCGGTACCAAGTCCGCTTATCTGCCCCTTCACCACCTCTGAAACCAGAGATTTGTGTCTGAATTCTTCACGCTTGTAGATATTTGAAATATGAACCTCAATTGCGGGTTTACCTATTGCAGTCAACGCATCTCTGATGGCTATGCTGGTATGAGTATATGCGGCCGGGTTTATGATAAGAAAATCATACTCTCTTTTCTGAATGGCATTGACCAGTTCTCCCTCACTATTTGATTGAACAATTTCAGCCATCATGCCAAGTTCTTTAGCCAATCGGTAAATCTGTTTATTCAGTTCATCCAGAGATACGGAACCATATTGTTCAATCTCCCGGTTTCCAAGCAGATTTAAATTGGGACCATGTAAGACAAGAATTTTCATGTAATATTCTTTCGTAAGAGAGAACTTGTACCATCCCCCTAATCACAAGCCGGTAAACACGACCTCCTGAAAAGAGAAGAATTAGAACTCGCCCTCAATTTTCGGGACAGCGGTTTTAAGAATAAAACGCCCCTTGCCGTAATTCCCATCAGGTTTTATTACAAGAGCCAAATAATACTCATCGTTGATCTTCCTCATTATTATGCCGCACCTTTCTGATATGATCGAAAATTCCCGTGCATTTCCAAGACCAAGATTTTCAGCCGCGTTACTGATATCCCGGATCATGGCAGAAGCCTCAGCTCCCAGACCAGTAAGATCTATAAGCTGCTCCGAGATATATTCCTGCACGGGTATTCCATCAGAAGCAATAATCATGGAAGATACTGCTCCATCAACTCTGTCAACCGTCTCTTTAAGAACTTCTGTAAAACTCATTTCGTCTGTGCTGGATCCTTTCAAGGAAAAAATTTAATTTTGAAATTAATATCTCCTTGTCTTTTCCAAGCAGCTTTAACAGAGATTTCAGATCTTCCGCTCTCTGCAAAACCTGCGCATCGTCAGGATTTGATGCAAGCATACGATTGTATAAATTGATCGCCTCTACATAGTTGCCCTGAGCGATATATCTGTCAGTTTCATCGAAAAACCCTTCTTCGTCCACGGATTCGTATACACCCGGGTCTGAATCCTCTTTGAATGATGCGTCCTGATGTGCCTCAGGAGCAAATACCGATATGTCCTGCTGCCCTGTATCTATAACGTCAGCATCAGCGTCGATATCTTCCAATGATAGTTCCGCATCATCCGATAACTCCTCCATCGCCTGTGTCATTACAATATCATCTGCTCCTTCAGCGCTATCTTCCGGTAGTATAACTTCCGCATCAACCTCAGCTTCCGGGAGTTCTTCCACTGCCGGTTCCTCGGCCTCAACGGTTTCATCAATCCCCTGAAATGACAACTCATCTTCATCCTGCAGCGTTTCCGCATCCTGTGTCATTACGATATCATCTGCTCCTTCGGTGCCGTTGTCCAAGGGTTCAACAGTTTCGTCATCTCCATACACGTAACTCTGCATTTCAGTTAATTCATTATCAACATTAGTTATCTGCTCTGAATCATCTTCAGGCAAAGACAGAGATTCCTCTGGTACAACTGGAGATTCAGGGACAGTATCATCCACAGCTGAAACTTCATGAGGCACCGCTGCTTCTTCAATATCGACGTCCTCCTGAATCTGCGGAATTTGATCTACTTCAGGCTTTTCTTGCACAGGGGCCTCTTCGGCCGGTGTTTCAGAAATATCAATCTTTTCGAGATCATTCACTTGACTCACGGCATCTTCGTCCATCGGATTCAATTTCAAAACCTTTCTGAACGCCTTTACCGCACGGTCTCTTTCCCCGGTATCTCTATAAATTTCAGCAAGTTTCTTATGAGCAAACAGGTTGTCAGGAACAGAAGAAACCACATTTTCAAATTCAGCTCGAGCCTCTTCGAGCATCCCCTTTTCAATATATATTTTGCCAAGTGAAACCCGGGCACTCATATAATCAGGCTGTTTTTCAATCCCTTTAGAAAGCACCGCAATGGCTTCATCAAGCATCCCTTCCTTTCTGTACTCTTCTGCCAACGGTACAAAGAGTTTGGAATTCGGGTCTTTTTCGAAGCGATTCTTCAGATTTTCTATATCTTCTAATGACATACCTGTTTCAGTATTATCTAATATGATCTAAATGTCAAGTTCTGATTTGCTTCATATTGTCTAAAATGAGATTTGCTGCCGCATCTTTATGAATCAGTCCGGTTTCGGTCTGATTATCGCTGCTAAAAATTATTATTTTGTTCGTTTCAACGTCAAATCCAGCCCCCTTTTCACTTACGTCATTGAACACCATCATATCCATTCCCTTCTTTTTCATCTTTTGAATCGCCTTGGGCAGCTGTTTCCCGGTTTCCGCGGCAAACCCGATAATAAACGGCCTCTTTCGTTTACGCGAAACCTCTGAAATAATATCCTCTGTCTCCCGGAGTTTAAGGAGCATCGCACTTTTCTTTTCAATTTTTTTCTCGAACGTCTCATGCGGAGCAAAATCTGAAACAGCAGCAGCCATGATGAACACCGTAGCATGAGCCACATTCTTTCTTACCGCACTGAGCATTTCCTTTGACGTCTCAACCCGAATTATTTCAATTCCTGCCGGCTCCGCAAGAGCAGTCGGCCCGCTGATAAGAGTCACCTGGGCCCCTCTGTTCCGTGCTGCCCGAGCCAGGGCATATCCCATTTTCCCTGAAGATCTGTTCGATATAAATCGGACCGGGTCGATATATTCCCGTGTTGGACCGGCAGATACCACTATATGCTCACCGTCAAGGTCCTGCGCCGTTAACGCCCCGGATACGGCTTCCAGGATTGCCGGAACCTCCGACATCCTGCCCTGACCTGTTTCACCACATGCAAGGGTCCCCCATTCAGGGCCAACCTGAATAACCCCCAGCTCGCCTAATTTTCTGAGATTGTCCTGAACTATTTTATTTTCGTACATCTTCCAGTTCATGGATGGTGCAATGACAACTTTCCCCTCAAAGGAAAGTAAACAGGTGCTGAGCAGATTATCTGCAATGCCGTTGGCAAATTTTGATATGCTATTTGCCGTGGCAGGAGCAATTACCATTACACTGGCAGAAGCAGGAAGATGTATATGCGCCATTGGATCATCAAACAGAGAGATATAAACCCGGTTCTGTGAAGCAACTTCAAAAGAAAGGGGGGTTACGAAACGGCACGCTGCCTCGGTCATTATAACTGAGACCGAGGCTTCTTCGTCTTTCAGTCTTCGTACAAGTTCAAGTGATTTGTAAGCAGCGACTCCACCGGTAATACCACAAAGAATGGTATTATTCTTTAGTATCGTTGCCACCTTCTTCGCCGAAGAGTTCCTCAAAGGTCTTTTTATCAGCTGTTTCTTTTTCGTCCAGATAGACCTTCAAATCCTTTTCGATCTCGGTCAATTCCTCGCCGGCTACGCCCTTTCGGCTCTCTTCAAGAAGCTTTCTGTAATCAAATTTGCTGGCCTCTTCTCTTGCCACGCGGGCCTCTTCACCGGTCAGATATTCCAGAGCATTTGAAACTGTTTCCTCAATCGCTATAGATGTAATCTTCCTTGCCTTAACCGGAATCCTGGGTTTCGCTCCAAAAGCAAGTTCCTTGGCACGCTGCGAAGCAATCGTGACCAATCTGTATTTACTGTCTATTGCTTTGTTATCGAAAACAACCGGCAGTGAAATAATATCCATGTTTTTCCTCCAATGCGTCTAATGGCTTAAAATATATGAAATGAATTCTTTGCTGACAGTTTCACTTCTCAGCCTGACAGCGGTTATTATTGCTTCGAGATGCCCGAGTGCTTCAGCAATTCTGTTATTTACTATAACATAATCATACTTCTTTGAGTCTTTTATTTCCACCCGCGCCCGTTTCAGTCGCTTTTGTATGTCCTTTCGTGTATTACTCTTCCGTTTCGAAAGCCGTTCCTTTAACGTTCTCATGGACGGTGGCAGGATAAAAATATATACCGCCTCCATACCCGACTTCCTTATCTTTTCTGCCCCTTGAGTATCAATATCAAGAACCACATCCATGCCGGACCGCAGCAATGTCGTGAGCCGTTTCTTTGAAGTTCCATAAAGGTTTCCGTGGACCTCAGCCCATTCAAGAAAATCACCGCTTTTGACCATGAGCCTAAATGTTTGCTCATCAATAAAAGAATAGTCTTTATCAGGTCTTTCACCCCTTCTCGGTTTCCGGGTTGTAAATGATACCGATTGTTCCATCTGCTCAAGCGAATGAACCAGTTTCCTGCAAAGTGTTGTTTTGCCCGCGCCGGATGGGGCAGAGATAACGAATATGGTTCCCGTCCGTACCCGGTTCCCTCGCTTTACGCCTGCTCTTCGAACACGTTTATCCTGTTTCTTCAAGAGTACCCTTGACGTCTGAAAATCTCTGGGTTATCGTTTCTGCCTGCAGAGCGGAAAGAATAATGTGATTACTATCGGTTATAACGATTGACCGTGTGCGTCGTCCCTGTGTTGCATCAACCAGTTTACCTGATTTCTTCGCTTCTTCCCTGACCCTTTTCATCGGGGCCGAACCCGGCGTAACAATTGCAACAACCTTTTCTGCAGCAACCACATTGCCGAATCCGATATTCACGAGAACCGGACTCATACTTCCTTTGATCATCTGTTACTCCATTCTTTTCGCCCTTCAATGTTCATCTTTTTTAAGCCATTATTTTTTGACATACGGTTTTCCACTTCTCACTTCTTAGTTTTCTCTCTTAATCCTGTGAACATTAACCTTAACCCGCCTCAGGAAGGTATTGTCTTTTGTCCTCCTCACACCTTACTCCTCACTTTTCACCGTCTTTTCTACTGTATATTTTGCGCCTGCTCCCGCATTTTTTCTATCGCAGCCTTCATATCGACCGTGAGGCTGGAAATATCATAGCTGGCTGCTTTGGATGAAATGGTATTTACTTCCCTGTTAAGTTCCTGCAGTATAAAATCCAGTTTTCTCCCTATTACATCTCCGTTGGCAATTATTTCTCTGCATTGATCAAGATGGCTTGCTATCCGCGATACTTCCTCCGAGATGTCCAGTTTTGCGGCAAACAGGGCTGCTTCCTGCAGCATACGGTTCTCATCAATCTCTTTTCCGTCCATCAACACGGAAATTCTTTCATTGAATTTCTCCATAACTCCAGAAAGAACACTTGTGCTTGTCTGCCTGATTTTTTCATTGAGATCTGACAATGCATTCGAATAGTCACGAACCTCTTCACCAAGTGTGGCACCCTCCTGAATTCTCATGGCGTATATGTCCTCGACCGCTTCCATAAAAACATCTTTCAGAAAATTAATATCACACTTTTGCTTAGATTCAAAAAACAGTTCTCTGAAGTACACAAGGGAATTAATATCCAGTTCTCCCGGAATAGACATGTTGTCCTGCATGCGTTTAAATGCTGCGTAAATTTTTTCGGCATATTCCGCATGAATATCAAAATCAGCATGCTCCTGCTCGGAAACAACAATGGTTACGTCAAATTTCCCCCTTGAAAATCGTTCTTTAATGATTTTTCTGAAATCAAACTCGAACTGATTCAGATAACCCGGTGATTTTATATAAATATCAAGAAATCTGTGGTTTAACGACCGGATCTCAACTCTGTATCCGTTCCTTTCTGCATTGCCAAACCCGGTCATACTCTGGATCA
>JBFGJU010000091.1:0-7442 GCA_041577035.1 Thermodesulfovibrionales bacterium
AGCGCCACCAGTCTGTCCTTTCGGTCAAAGATTATCCACTTTCCGCCGTGATGATTCCATTCCTGCCTGTCGATGTGAACGGGATCATCCGGCAGGAGCCGTGTCCAGAGTAAATCTCTTGTCTTATGCATGCCGAATCCGTGTAATGAAAGGATATGCGATCCACACTTTTACTTTTTTTTATTTGTGTCCAATGTTTTGATACTGCTTCAGAAGCAGGTATCCTCCCCACGCAAACGCCGAAAGCATGAAAAGTATTCCAAAGATATGGACGATAGCGGCAAAAATGTGATCATACTCAAGCATACCGAGTCTGCGAAGAATATATTCCCAGTCATGGTAGTCATCTACATCACGGCCGGTCACCCCTCCGAGCAATATCAGCTGCAGGCTCCTCGCATCATTAATATACGGTGCGAGATCCATAAAGCTCTCACCGAACCACCAGAGAGAAATCGCAGCAGCAAAGGCGTCCCGCGTCTTAACCAGGAAGACGATCATGCATATCAGAGGAACTAAAACCTGCGTCAGGCTTCCGCCAAGTGTACTGATAAACTTTCCGAACGGGCTAAAGATGATATGTCCGGCTTCATGGAACGGGAGATTCACCATATGCATAAAACTTCTTCCTGCATAATTGCTTGCCATCGGATGTATGATAAAAGCGATTCCCCACATAACAATTATGAGAAAAAGAACACCTCTGCCGGCAAAAAAAAGGATATGAATCTCAGGTTTAACGGAAAAGAGAAGGTCATTTACAACGGTCTTGAGTCCCCTAACCCGTATTCTTTTGCGAAGAGAATCGTCAGGATAGAGCGGAAATGAGGATTCTTTGTCGCTTCTCTTTTCTCTCGCACGATATTTCTGAAAAATTATGCCACACCTGAGACATTCTGCAGTACTGTCAGGCTGCTCAAATCCACATTTTGGACAGACCATTTCTTTCCTTCATACTATCTCTTCCCGTTATATCTCCCGCGAAGGACAGATATCATACAGAACGCACTGGCTGTGAATGGGCTTTTTAGCCCGGCAGGTCTTTCTGCCGTGGAAAATAAGCAGATGTGATATCGTGCCCCACTCTTTCCCGGGCACTAAAGCCATCAGGTCCTGTTCAATCTTAACCGGATCTGTATGTCCCGTAAGTCCGAGTCTGAAGGTAAGCCTTTTCACATGGGTGTCTACTGCAATACCTTCGTGTACACCAAAGGCATTCGAAAGAACAATATTGGCTGTCTTTCTTGCTACTCCCGGCAGACTCGTAAGTTCCTCCATGGTACGAGGCACTTCTCTATTGAATTTTTCGATTATGGCCTTTGCCGATGCCTGAATATTTTTTGCCTTGTTATTAAAAAAATTTATTGAATTGATATCTTTTTTGAGGCTTTCAAGTGGAGTATCGGCAAAATCTTTCACTGACCGGTATTTTTTAAAAAGAGTTCCGGTAACTTTATTAACATGAATATCTGTCGTCTGCGCGGAAAGGATCGTTGCAACCAAAAGCTCAAAAGGGCTTTTATGATGAAGGGCTGTCTGCGGTGCGGGGAACTCCTTTTTTAATCGACGCAGAATTTCTTTTAATTTATTTTTTTTATCCAGAGCCTTCATGTGTAAAACCGAAACTTTTTATATAAGTGTAACAGATTTTTTTAAACCTTTTCGCGTTATTCTTGTCTAATACAATAAGGAGGCACGCATGAACAGGAGAATATTTTCCGTGCTAATCATATTATTTCTGGCTTTTTCGTCTCTGTCAGCGTGTGTAGTTCATACGCAGCCACCGCCCCGGCGCGTTGAGGTGAGACCTGCCCGGCCCTTTCCTAGGGCAGTATGGATAGAAGGTCATTGGGAGCACCGGCAGAGGGAATGGGTATGGGTATCAGGGTACTGGGTTAAAAAACCGCGGCCAAAAGCGCATTGGGTGCCCGGTCACCTAAAGAAAGGAAGATGGGGATGGAAGTGGGTCCCGGGCCACTGGAGATGATGTTTGAATGGGCAAGATATTTTCTCTCACAGAGTCCACAGTCTATGACCCGTTGGGTCAACGACCCATAGGGAGAACGCTGAGAATAGTTCAAGACTTCCTGAGAGGGGAATTTTTGAGCAACTGTCACCCTTCAGGAGAAGAATAGTAATTATGGAAGATATTACGCTTTCTATTGAACACATAAGAAGTGAGGATATTGAGCAAAGCAAAATGAGGGTTGCCCTGATTTACCTCTCAAGAAATCAGGACAAAGAAAAGAACTCTGAGATCTCCGTGGGCTCGAGTGACTGCCGAGGAGCGGGCGAGATAAAAATATCAAATAGTTCATTGGTTTTTATGGCTTATAATACATAAGCTGACGCGCGTACGGGGCTACGATATCTTCGAGTTCTTTTTTCTCTGTATCATCAAGCGGCTCAAATGATTCAGCGAACAACACATTCTGTTCAAGCTGTTCGATTGAATCACACCCGATAACGCCGGTTGAAATTGGTTCAGAAAGCGCGTATCGGTAAAAAGACTCCATTGATACATACTTTTTCAGCCTTGATGCCATTCCCCTCAAATAGATCTTCATACCGATAATGCCCATTTTCTTTCTGTTTGCGAGGGGGATAATCTCGGCAGTAAAGCTGTTATAGTGAGGTTCTGCCGGATTAATCGGAACAAGCACGGTATCAAAGTCAAACGACTCGATGCATCGTTTTATTATAAAGGGGTCATGGTGTCCGGTAATGCCTATGAACCGCACCACTCCCTTTTCCCGTGCCTCGACTAAGGCTTCTGCAGCACCACGCGGTCCGAAGATTTCTTCGATTTCCTCTTCTGTCCTCACATCGTGAATCTGCCACAGATCGAGAAAATCCGAATGCATGTTCTTCAGAGTCTCTTCCAGATGAAGCAATGCCCCCTTCCTGCTGCGGGCATGCGATTTACTCGTAAGAAATATATCCTGTCTTCGTTCCTTCAGCGCACTGCCGTAATACGATTCACTGTCAGCATAGGCCCTCGCGGACTCACAGTAGTTAATACCCAGATCCAGGGCCCTGTTAATCAAGGCATACGCGTCTTTATCATAGCCAACGGTCCTGAGGATACCCTCTCCGCCGAGGCCCAGTATTGTCACCGTGACGCCTGTTTTTCCCAGTTTTCTCTTTGGAATACTCATAGAAAAAGTATATCAGATTCTTCCCATACGTGAGTTATTACGGTATCAAAAAGCTGTGGTTACGGATATCAGGATATATTCGTAGGGCTAAACATATTATGAATATGATCCGCATTCAGAGTATATTCTGAACGGCACCAGCTTTATTAGGACTGTGAGAAAGAGTGCTATTTCTTCTTCTGTAACTCCGCCTCTATCATCTCCTGGAAACCCTGCATGTTCCTTTTCTGCAGCAGCTTTCCGTTCACAAAGATCGTTGGGGTTCCGCGAACCCCCGCCTGTAGCCCGTTATTCATATCTCTGCTTATGAGCTTCTGTATGGCGGGGTCTTTCAGATCCTTGCTAAACTGAGCTTCATCCAACTTCAGCTCTTTTGCTATTTCCTGCACTTTTGAATCGCTCAAGCTTTTTGAGTTTTCGAATATCTTATCGTGGAATTCCCAGAATTTCCCCTGTTTACCTGCCGCAAGGGCGGCAGTTGCTGCCTGCCGTGCGAATTTATGGTTGGCAAGAGGGAAGTGTTTGGTAACCAGTTTCACGTCCTTTGGATATTTATCCAGCACCTGCTGGAGAAGCGGTTCAAGCCGCTTGCAGTATGGTCACTGATAGTCATTAAAAACCGCAATGGTAACGGGAGCATTTTTCTGCCCTTTATATGGCAGTCCGGTGATATCGATATTCTGAACAAATTCAAGATCGATTATTTTCAGCGTTTTTTTCGAACTGCTTGTTACAATCAGTCTGTTCTGCTTTGGTGAAAATGTCAGTCTGTCGAAGGATTTGTCAATGGGAATGCGGTTTACCACTTTTTCCTGGGAAATTTCGTAAACCAGGATCTTCCCGGGTGTGAGCATTAAGAGTAATGAGCCATCTTCCGAAAGGACACTGTCCAAAGGCGCAGCATCAATCAGCACCTGTTTTTTTGCAGACCATTCAAGATCAGCATAAGCATTGTTCAACGCAAGAATTAATGCCGCACAGGTTACGGCACACAGCCATTTTTTACGCATCTGCGTTTTCATTTTCTCGACCTCCTGACATATGCATTATTATGTAAGAAAAGACACAGCGTATGGTCGGGGCGAGAGGATTTGAACCTCCGACCCCCTGCTCCCAAGGCAGGTGCGCTAGCCAGACTGCGCTACGCCCCGTAAACTATAAAATACTTGATATGAGAACCAAAAATCAAACCAGTGAATGCTGCAGAAAGAACACGTCAGTACTTCATTATCTCCAGGTAATCCCTGATATCCTGCTGTTCGTAACCACTGGCCCTCGTCTTCCTGGCAGTTAATTCCTCAACGGCTCTATCCATGTCTCCCTGATAAAAAGGATCAAGCACAATAGCACTGGACATCGCCGTAGATGCATCGCCATATCTGCCGAGCGCGTTATAGCAGAGCGCAAGTTTCATATAGGCAATGCTGAGAGTTGGCGCCCTCTTTAAGGCTTCTCTAATTGCGGCAATAGCTAAGTCATATTTCCCAAGCCTGTAGTGGGCATTTGCCAGGTTAATATAGGCCTTTTCAGGTGTGGCATACGTAAGGTTCGCAACAGCCTTCTCGTAATATAATATGGCGGTCTCAAAATTGCCGATACTTTCATGCGCAAAACCGAGATTGTTATATGCTTCGGAATACGTCGTATCGAGTTTTACTGCCTTTTCAAAAAAACTGATGGCTTTTGGAGTATCATCAAAATGGAGTAGGTATATGATACCGATAGCATTGAGAACCCTCTTATCACTCGGATTAATGCTATATGCCTTCTGAAATTCAACAAACGCCTTCTGTATTTTATTTTCATTGAGATACGCAACTCCTAAATCATAAAATGCCGAACTCTCCGGTGTTTCATAATTCTTTATCTCAGGAGCGGCACATGCGGTTAGAACATACACCACCAGCAGAGAAACAAGACATTTCGTTGCACTCAATGGTCACTATCTCCCGTGATATGTTTGTTTCTAAGATATCAGAAGTAAGTCAATATGGCAAGATTCAGCGCAATGTGCTACATCATTGTCAAAAGCCTTGGCGGGGTTTCTGATGAATCCAGATATATTTATCGTCTCTTATCTGAATAATGTTTGATCACCTGCATGGTATCCCAGGGCCTGCACTGCTGCTCTGTAAAGCCGAGCGTGGCTATGCCCTTGCGCACTGACCCGATATCCGGCCCCTCGATCTCAAGAAATTCAGGCACGTGTTCAAATCGGCCGTGATATTTATCCATTTCGAAATGCAACCCGTTATATTCGTAAGACGTGCGATGCTTTTTTATGTCGAGCCATGCTGAAAAACCAATGGCTTCCATAATTGAACGAACCATATGAAAATCAGAAATCTCAACTTCATGTTCTTGTCGGATTTTTGCTTCCCTGTTGTCAACGTACTGCTTAAAAGTGAGCAGTGTCTGATCTCCCTTTCTTCTTAAACGAAGTGTTCCTCGCGTTTTCTTTATGTATTTATCACTGTTATCATAATATATGGAATGGATTTCTCCATCAAAAACTTTCTGTGCGCCAAGAGAGCTGAGCGTTTCCTCTACAAACGCTCTGTTTATTTCAAGAATCTTCAGTTCGACTTCTAACATAGCCCACTTGAAATCGCGACGTCTTATACCCTTTGCATGAGGTCACTGCTCTTTTTCTTCCCAGACAATAGTTCTATCCTTACCTTTCATCTTGGCTCTATAGAGGGCCCTATCCGCATTTAGTATTAATTTCTGGGGAGTAATTCCATCACTTGGAGAGCTGGAAATACCACTGCTTACGGTAATGTTCTTTTTCGGATAAACACTCCAGGTCTGTTCTATCCGCTCCCTTATTGAGTTCCTGATTCGCTCCGCAACAAAGTAGGCTTCAAGTTTATCGGTCTGCGGCATAATGACTGCGAACTCTTCCCCCCCTATCCGGGCAAAGACATCTACCGTTCGAAGGGATTCATGAACTAGTTGAGATACCTGCTGCAATATTCTGTCGCCGGAAAGATGCCCTTCCGTGTCGTTGTATAATTTAAAATCGTCGATGTCAATGATGCACAGAGAACAATGCAGGTCATAGCGTTCTGACCGCTCAATTTCTTCCAATAATCGCTCCTGAAAATACCGTCTATTGTAAAGACCGGTCAGAGGATCAGTAATGGAAAGCTCCTTCATTTCTTCAGCCAGACTGTAATAGCTCGAGCCCTTGAGGGCAATCGACACAAAATCAGCAAAAGAATGCAACAGCCGCAAATCCTCTTCCCGAAATATCTCCCCACTGATTTTATCGGAAAGATTCAGTATACCTATTGTTTCCTCTCCAACGTTCAGGGGAAGGCTCATAAAAGATGATGTCTTATACTTGGACTTCCTTTTGACAGAAAAGTCCCGCTCGACGTCATGACAGATAATGGGAACCTTTTCTTCAAACACTTTGCCTGCAACACCTTCACCTATTTTAATTTTCAAATCCTGCACATCCAGTTCGTTCATGCCGTATACCGCTTTAACTCTCAGTTCGGTGTCACTCTCCGCAAGCAGTAGCGATCCCTTCTCAGCGCTTGAAAGCCTGGTAGCAGTTTCCACGATAGACCTATAGAGCGTATCAGGCTTTTCAAATGTCAGTTTTAATTCCGAACGAGCCAGTTCCAGGGAGTTCAATCCCTTTTCCCTGTCTTCATACGCGTTACGAAGACAGAGGAAGTTCTCGACGAAATGCATATATTTGCAGATTTCAAAAATATCCTCTTCATCCTGCGTCTCAAGCTTTGTGTTAAACAGGATGAGATATTTATTCTTTGTGTTTTTCATGAACATCGGAAAAGCATGAATCGAAGTAATGTGATCATGCAGCATAAGCTTACGCAGTTCTTCGGCATCATCGCAATAAACGGGACGACCGGTAACGATCGTTTCAGATAAAATAGTTGAATTCTTTGCAAGAAAAAAAGTGTCAAGATATTCCTTCATTCTTCCAGCGGGAAAAACGGACTTAATCCCCGTCTGCACATCTTCTGCAAACGCGAGCGAATCAACATTAAAAAGGTAAATGAGCATATCTGACACCGAGGTATACATATAGTTCAGAGAAACATTCTCTTCGATATTTGATAAAAGACTCAGTACTGTTTTTGTCCGGCTGTATTTTTCACCATACATTTTTCTGTCATATATACTCTTCACGGAAACAGAAAACAGCTGTCGGACATATTTTGAAATTCTCAATATCTTTTCATGATCGGCAATAAGAATTCCTTTAGAAAGTTCATCTATCTGTGCGTACGATATGTTATATTTAGC
>JBFGJU010000092.1:0-7303 GCA_041577035.1 Thermodesulfovibrionales bacterium
ATCAGCATGATCCAGAGTTCCCTGTATGTCAAACGTCGGTTTTCTCAGGTCAAATAATTCCTTTGCATTACTGTAATACACATTTCCCTTCAGGGAATGGCTTCGTTCGTTATCGTTTACCATAAGTTCATGTATGGAAAGCTGTTTTTTCCGGTAGGAAATATCAGCAACAACAAGGTCTGCGTCATATGCTCCAAGGGCGGGCTTCTGAATTCTCAGTTTTCCGTGAATGAGCGGGTCATCAAACGTCCCTGTCATGAAACCGTCAAATCTTCCTCCGCCCCGAAGAGAACCATAATACGGAGAACTCAGATCTGCAACATCTTTCGTGACTAAACGTCCTTCGAGATCAAGGGTTTTTCTGTCAATATCCACACGGCCTCCTACTGTCAGGTCGGACAGCCCTGAGCTAAACGTGATATCATCCAGAGATAACAGAAAGCCATCCAGTGCATAGGTTCCGGAAAGCCGCTCTATTCTTCCCATAACATCGGCATCCTCTGCCCCATGTACATACGTAAATTGCCCGGAGGGGTTGAATTCCTCTCCTCTGCTGTACACAGTACCAGCGACCTTCCCGTTCCGCAGACCGAGATCAAGAGCAAGCAATCTGAACAGGGGATCACTATCGACCTCCTGAAAGGCTATCGTAAGGGCGAATGATTCAACGTCCGGCATCTGTAGAGATGCTGATACTTCTGCAGAGCCCTGATAGAGACGTGCCAGACAGCTGGTAAATTTTAACGCAGTTTCATCATAGTCAACAGTGCAGGCAAGAGAATCGACATCGACATCGAAAAGATTGCCGTTTTCAAGCGTCGCTGTCCCTTTTCCGGAAATCCCTGTGAGCGGCCCCTTAATCCGCCCTTTTGCTCTTACCAAACCTTCGGTCCGCTCCTCAACTTCGAGCAATTCCATTAAGGTCTGCAGATAAAATGAACTTTCCAGTTGAAGATCAAGCAGGACGTTTTCCCCGGCATAAGTCACAGATCCACTGGCATTGACCTGTCCATAGTCGCTCTCATCAAGTTGTAAGAATCGTTTAACCGTTGAGACCAGGAGGTTTATATCGGTTTTGAATGTACCGGATCCGTCGCGATAATTGCCTGATCCGCGAATCTGTGAACCAAACGTATTGAGCGAAAACCGTTTAACTTCAACCGAATCCTTTTTACCTGAAATATCAGCGCTTACGTCGAAGAGCAGGTCAGGCCAGCCTTTCTTCGCAATGTTGATTTCTCGCGCATTAACTTTGATTGCATAAGCATCACTGATAATTATCTCACCATGAATTCCTGATATGGCATATATGCCTTCGGCGTCACGGTCAGAATAATGCAGTCTTCCTTCACGTACCTCAATGACATCGACTGAAGGCGCAAATCCCTTGTCTGCGTTCCCGGTTCCATATGTGTTTATATGACTAATTATTTCATTCACCTGTTCGTTATCCGTCATAGCTTCAGGATTCTTTATGACCAGTCTGCGAATGGCTATTTTTTTTTCTAACAGACTCAATATGTTCACATACGCCTTTGCACGCTGTATAAAAAGTATCTGTTTTCGATTCTCGCTCAAAACCGTAAGATCCCGTGCCTCAATAAACAGGGGGAAAATATTTAAAAAGATTCTCTCGGCAACAATCTGTTTTCCCGTAATGGCCTCCATTGGGGGTATTATGATTTTATTGAGGCTATCCGATATAAATGCACTTCTCATAAAAATAATTACAGCCAGCAGAAGAACTGCCGGCAGAAGAATCAGAAGTAGCTTTCCTAATCCTTTAGGACGTTCCATAGTTCAGCCAATAGAGTCTGCGCGATAACCGTGTCCACTTTTTCCCCCGAGATTGTCTGGACATAGAACACGTCCTGCGCAAAATTAGACTCTGTATTAATGATAGCAGATATAATATTAACGCCTGATTTTGATATGACCGTGGATATGTCATACAGCAGGCCGAGTCTGTCCGTGCTGAAAATCTCAATAATACTGTATTTTTCCGAAGCTTCGTTATCAAGTTCAATGAAAATATCGAATATGCTTTCAGCTGCGGCCGCACGTCTCACTACCGTGACAGGCTGCCGCTCAAAAATAATTCTACACAGCCCTTCTTCAATTTCCTTTTCCTGCCCGGCCCACCACACATCGTTCCAGTTTGAAACAGATATTCGGTCAATAATCGCACCGCTCTTTCCCGTAAATACTCTTCCAGTAACAATATGCAGTCCTTTCGAAGAGAGATATCCGACAATCATGGAAAAAAGGCCCGGCAGGTCTCTCGTACTAACTGTGATATCAGTCAATCCCTCATGAACGCTGTCTATCCGCATCATGAAACCGGTTTCTTTCATCTTTTCAGTAAGCTGATAATCCTTTAATACCTGTTCTTTCGTAGCGGAAACAAAATATCTCTCTGGCATATCTCTTATAAAATCAGAAATACTCTTTGCATCGGTCGAGGGCAATGAGTCATGCAGGCTTCGGATATACTGCTCCCTGTCTTCCGTTATTCCCAGAAGATACTTTGCCGTCCGATCATATAAGTCCTTCAACAGATTTTTCTTCCAGGAGTTTAGAAATGTTTCATTCACAGCCGCCATATCCGCATAGGTAATAAGATAGAGGGCCTGCAGATTTTCCATATCGGTTACGATGCCGGCAAAATGAGCAATAACATTGGGGTCACTTGCCTCCCGTTTCATCGCTATTTTCGACATAAGGATATGATTCTTAACAAGAAATTCAATTCGTGCTCTTTTTCTTTTCTCAAGGTTAAACCGTTCCATGATATTTTTCAGCCGTTTATATCCTTCCTCCTCATGGTGCCTTCCAACAGCCTTTCCGATATCATGAAATAAGAGGGCCAACAGCAATACGTCAAAATGTTTCAATCCCCGGGCAATAGTTTTCAGGTGCTCCAGACTTTTCAATGGCGTCATTTTTAATGCTTCAAGATTTCTTATGGCCTGAAGCGTATGCTCATCAACCGTGTACCTATGATATGGTTCATGAACAACCAGCATCCGCAGAGCGCCGAACTCCGGGATAAACCTCCCCAGTATACCGGCATCATGCATTTCTTTTAAGGTCTCATAGACACGATTCCCCTTCATTATTCTTAGAAAATGGCCTGTCGCAACTGAATCAGACCTCATTGTTCTGCTGATTCGTAGAAGATTAGCTTTGATAGTATTCTTCGTCTTTTCACTAAAGCGTTTTCCCGTTTTTGAATACATATAAAAGCTTTCAATGATTTTTGCCGGATTTTTCATGAAAAGGTCTTCCTGACTGGCAATCAATCTGCCGCCTGACACAGAGAAATCAGAAGATATCTTTCTAATCTTCATGTCTTTCCGCAGGGAAATATAAGGCCGGCTGCAGGCAGTTATGATGTCACTCGTGACATCATATATCACTTTGCTTTTAAGATAATAATATCTCATAAATCGTTCCGTGGCTGTGAACTTCTTTGAATCCTTGAAATCAAGCATCGTTGCGACATTTCTTTGATATTCAAAAGCCAGCAAATCATTTTTTCTCTTCGTTATGAGATGAAGACTACATCGAGCTCGCAGCAGAAAATCATACGCGCTCATGAGTCTTCTGAAGTCGTAGGTATTGATTAACTGTGAAAGTCCTTGCACATCCTCGATCTTCAGGGCAACTTTGGACAACCAGTAAGCGGTATGAACATCTCGCAGGCTTCCCTCACCCTCCTTTATATTCGGCTCCAGAAGAAATACAGAATCCCCTGAGTCCCGATGTCGTCCCTGCATTTCTCTGAGTTTCTCCCTGACATAACCCTTGCGATGTTTATAGGCAATTTCAGGATATGTGTTATTTCTGAAGCTCCGGTACAATCTCTTATCACCTGCAATAAACCGCGATTCAAGCAGGGATGTGCGGGTCTTTATATCAAGGAAAGCCTCTTCTATGCATTCTTCTGGTGTTCTGAATGAATGGCTGATCGTGAGCCCGGTATCCCAGAGTTTATAGAGCAGCTGTTCAGCCACTTCAGAATGAGCACGGTCTTCCACCAGAAGCATAATATCAATATCTGAGAAAGGCGCGAGCTCAGCGCGCCCGTATCCTCCCGTTGCAATAATAACAAAGGGAATGTCTTCTTCAAAGGAAGATGCCATGCGCTGAATAAAGGCATCTATCTTTTTTGCATATCTTTCAACAAGAAATATGCCTCCGTACCCCTGTTCCAGGAGTATGCCCATTTCATTTATTACATCGTTCTTAATAACGGTGTCTACTGTCAAAGATATCAACTCCACCAATATAAAACTAAAGACTATTCGACTGTGCTTTCATTATGTTCCTTTGCCGCTTAGTGTGTCTTTCTATGCATTCAGGACCTCAAAAGAGTACCTTTTAGAATACAACATAATCCCATCAATTTTATTTGTCAGACAACAATATTCTACTACCAGGCTTCTTTTTTTAAGGATATTTTAGAATACTTCATAATGATTTCAATAAAATAAAGGTGTTCGTCGTTGTCATCGATCTAGCTAGAGCTTGCTGCTCCCTAACGAAATGGTGCGCGTGCTCAGCTATGTATTCGATCGATTTCTGAGCATGAACGATTACACAAATGTTTAAAGTGACTTTCCCTTGAAATATAGGGCTGTTTACGATACTGGAGTTATGATATAATTTGCCATGCGCGTAATTATTGTTGGGGCTGGTGAAGTAGGATACCAGATTGCTAAATTCCTGGTTCTTGAAAATGTGAATGTTGTCGTAATTGACCGGGATAAAGAAAAATTGAAGCGCATCAGCGCAGAGATGGATGTCGCGGTTGTTGAAGCCGAAGGCGGTGATCCATCGGCTTTGAAGGAAGGCGGAGCTGATGAGGCGGATATGCTGCTCGCCGTTACCAATAGCGACGAAGCAAACATGATCGCCTGTCTTCTTGCCAGGGTCATGTTCAATATTCCCCGGAAAATAGCCCGGATTCGGACGCCGGATTATTTCTTTAACCGGGGACTACTCAGTGAAGAAAATCTCGATATAAATCCTGCCATTAATCCCGAGCTCGAGGTCGCCAGAGCGATTACTCGTCTGCTGGAGATCCCTTTTGCCACAGACGTCGAAGACTTCGAAGAAGGCATCATAAAAGTTATTGGCTATAAGGTAGGCGAAAAGAACCTCCTTACAGGGAAGACCCTTAAATCGTTACGGGAATCCATGAATCAGGATTTTGTTATTGGCGTCATTGAGCGGGAAGGTAAAACCATTATTCCATCGGGAAACGATACCATAAAAGAGAATGATATCATTTACCTTCCAATAAAGAAATGGGAGCTTTCAGATACTGCAAAAATGCTGGAAGTATCAACGAAACCGGCAAAGAGGGTTATGCTCCTCGGTGGAGGGAAAATTGGTTATTACATTGCTTCGACTATGGAGCATATGGCGGATATAAAAATCATAGAGAAGGATTTGGGCCGTTGTAAATATCTGAGTAAGTATCTTGGAAGATCTCTTGTGCTTCAGGGCGACGGCGCTGATCAGAAACTTCTTCTCGAGGAAAATATCGGTGATATGGATGTTTTCGTCGCAGTATCGAATAACGAGGAACTAAACATCATGGCTTCACTGCTCGCCAAGAAGTTGGGGGTAAGAAAAGCCATCGCTATTGTGAGCAGAACTGACTACATCCCCATTGCTCATAGTCTCGGGCTTGAGGCTGTTTTAAGTCCCAGAATTATTACGGCAAGTACTATACTCAGGTATGTGCGAGAAGGTGATATCCTTTCACTGACTACTATTGCGGAGGGAAACGCCGAGGTTATTGAAGCACGGGTTGGCACATCGTCCAGGCTTGTTGGCAAGCCATTGAAAGATACAAATCTCCCGGCTGCTTCTCTTATAGGAACCATCATTCGGGGAGAAGATGTAATCATCCCTACTGGGACGGACGTGATACGGAATGACGATAAACTTATTATTTTCGCATTGAGAGAGTCGATTAAGGAAGTCGAAAAAATTCTCAAGTGATTTCTTCATTATGATACTGCTTCGTTCCGCAGATAATCTGATCGAAAAGGATATACATCAAAACCGATGAATCTGAAAATGGTTCTGAATACAATCGGCATCGTCCTGATATTCATATCCCTTTTCATGATATTGCCTGTGGTTGTGTCTCTCGTTTACGATCAGACAGATACCATACCACTTATGATATCGTGCTTGATCACATTCATTTCCGGAATAATCCTCTTTTTTCTGACGGGTCATCAGCAAAGAGAAGAAATCAGACATCGGGATGCTTTCCTGGTCGTAACACTCGGCTGGATGAGTGTTGCTTTGTTCGGTGCCATTCCCTATTTGCTTACCGGTACGTTTGACTCCTTCACCAATGCCTATTTTGAGTCAATGGCTGGCTTCACGACAACAGGAGCTTCGGTGCTCAATGACATCGAATCCGTGTCTTACGGCATGCTGTTCTGGAGAAGTCTGTCTCAATGGTTGGGCGGCATGGGTATCATTCTATTTGCACTGGCCATTCTGCCCCTCCTGGGGACCGGCGGAATGCAGCTTTTCAGGGCAGAAGTGCCCGAGATCAGTGTTGATAAGTTGCGGCCACGGATCATCGACACGGCAAAGGCACTCTGGTTTATCTACTTTGGCTTGACGTGTCTTGCTGCCGCATTCTACCTCATTGGTGGCATGGACTTCTTCGATGCCGTATGTCATGCATTCACAACGCTGGCTATCGGTGGTTTTTCTACCAAAAATGCGAGTATCGCTTCCTTTCAGAGTCCTTTCATTGAGTACACAGCAAGTATATTCATGCTCCTCGCAGGTATCAATTATTCCCTCTATTATCATTTTTTTCGCGGGAAAACCTCACGATTATGGAAGAGCACAGAATTCAAGTTCTATATGACTATGGTTGCTCTTGCTACGATACTGGTTACGTTTGGATTATGGAAAACGTCCTATGATTCATTTGGAGATTCTTTGAGATACGCTTTTTTTCAGGTATCTTCAATCATGACAACGACCGGATATTCAACTGCTAATTTTGAGGAGTGGGTTCCGTTCACAAAAATTCTGCTGATCATTTCAATGTTTTTTGGCGGCATGATCGGCTCAACCGGAGGTGGAATAAAGCAGGTTCGCATCCTGCTGATGCTGAAACAGGGATACCGGGAAATCTATCAGCTGATACACCCCCATGCCGTAACATCGGTAAAACTTGATGAGAAAATCCTCAACAAAGAGATACTGGGGAGTATCTGGGGATTTCTCTTCCTGTTCATTCTGGTCTGCGTGGTTG
>JBFGJU010000093.1:0-7270 GCA_041577035.1 Thermodesulfovibrionales bacterium
TTCGTTATTATTGAAAGGAGTGATCCAGAAGAATTTAGAATATTAATAACATAAGAGATTCCCGGGTAGCTCAGTCGGCAGAGCGGGTGGCTGTAAAGAAATGGCTCATAAGAAAGAAAAGAGAAGATACGCTGATAGAAGAGATTACTTAATCAAGGCCGTCCAGAAGCGAAGGAAAAGAGTTCGCGAAATGGCTATAGAATACAAGGGCGCCAAGTGTGAAAGATGTGCTTACGATAAATGCTCCGAAGCTCTTGAATTTCATCATTTGAATTCTGACGGAAAAGATTTTGGTATCTCTGATAAGGGTTACACTAGAAGTTGGGAGAAGATAAAAGCGGAGCTCGATAAGTGTAGTCTTCTCTGTGCAAATTGTCATCGTGAGATTCATTTAGAATTGCAGCTTTCCCGAGAAATCGGGATTGAAAAATCGGGTGAATTCAGGGAAGCCTAAATCGTTAAGACATGGTAATCCTGAGCGAAGCTCGCTGAAGGGTATTTAGGTAGGCGAGAACGTGCAGAGACTAAGAAGTGAGGAACCCAGCCAATAAACTTCTTTTAGCGCCCGATCCCTAAATCCATTATGAACGGACATGGGAATGAGATAGTCCAAGCCTTATGGAAACATAAGGAGTGCTTGTAACCACTTTGTCGGGGGTTCGAATCCCTCCCCGGGAGCCAACCCGTAAAATCCCTTCGGGATCACGGGTTTGCCTTGTGGTGAATGACCCCGTAAAATTTGTTAAATCACGGGTGATCTTTACTTTACTGGGCAGGCTTTTGATACTTGAAAGGATTTTTAAATAGAAAACCCCGTGACCAGAAGACGTTACGGGGTTTATTTATATTTTTGAAATATCTGAATGACGTTCTATCGTCCCAGATTCACCAATGTCACCCGACGGTTCAGTGCTCTGCCTTCGGGACTGTCATTGGATGAAACTGGCTGCTCTTCACCGAATCCTTTTACTTCAAATTTGTTAGTAGAAAGATTATATTCTTCAGAAAGCACTCTCACCACGGCAATCGCGCGGCGATAGGACAGATCAAGATTGTATTTGTCAGAGCCAACATTATCAGTATGTCCTTCAATGCGGATCCGTGCATTTTTTAATTCCTCGGAACGCAGGGCATTGGCTATCTCAAAGATCTGCACATGTCCTTCGGATTTTATTTTCGAGGAGTCTGTCTCAAAATTCACGGTAAGATCAACCCTATTTCCCTTATTCTGTGAAAGAGCCTGTTTAATTTCATCTGCCTTGATCAGGTCAGGCCTTGAACCGGACTGCTCACCGGGACATACCGCCGGTCCTTCGTAAATAGCTCCTCTCGTATGGGCACCCGCCATGTCAGAAACAGAAAATTTCGTTCCAATGAGTATTGCACCGGTAAAATCCGCGTTCCTGAGGTCGGATACCACAAACTGGGCATTGACCAGACATGCCCCACGGAAGTCAGCGGTACGAATATCTGAAGTCCTGAAGATTGCTCCTTTTAAATTGGCATTTGAAAAGTCAGCGCTCCTGATGTCTGTGCTTTCGAATAAAGCTTCGGACAGGTCCTGTCCGCTGAAGTCATTACCCCGCAAATCAAGCGTTACGAATGTTTTTCCGGGCTTGCCTTCGACTCTTTTTGATGATCGGCCGCTTTTGACGGTCGCACCGGGAGTGTGGACGCCGCCACCATCAATAGTGACACCCGGAAGTCTGACAGTTCCTCCGCTGTCGACTTCCACACCCGGCATTCTTATGCCTTCGTCATCAATTTCGATCTGCCCGAGAGCAGTGCTGCCGGTCAATGCGAGGACCAGACCGATAAACAAAACCAGAATATTCATTCGTATCATAATCTATCTCCTTTATAAAAAAATTCTGTCCAATTATATATGCGCGAAGTGATGCTGTCAAACCGATCTAAAAAACGCAGAATACCGGTTATATCTTGCGAGATGCAAGCCCAAACCGCCTAATCTCATTAAATAATAACATATTAAAACAATAAGTTATAAGAATCAGTTAAAGTTATCAATGAGATAAAAAAAGATAAGCTTTGGATCTGGAAATTCGTTTATCCGTCTTACGGATGGTCAGCCATCTCACTGAGATCCAGAGAAAGATCCTCAAGAAAGCGTTCCGTGTACGCTATCAAAACTTCTGGCGGAGGGCCGTTCATTCTGTCATCAGACCACTGCTCAAGGAGCTCGACATACAGTGTATCGTCCTGCCCCCGCATATAAAAGGCCGCCATGGCCACTGCCCGTGCTTTCAGGGCCGGAATCGTATTGAAGTCTGCTCCGGGGGGACCGTCTCTATGGGGAAGACGGCGCGGCTCGCCGAGCATCCCCCTGAAGGTGTAAAAAGCATCTGTCTGGGGTAGGAACAGCAGCTCGTAATCGATCTCCCGCTCCCCGTGGGTTTCGTCAAATGCCCCGAGCATGGGACGGTCCTTGCCGGTCAGGATCCAGCGGGCTGCGGCTGGCGTAAGAAACGAAGCGCACCGGTGCTGCCGGGCTTCGGCATGGTGAGGGTAGAGTTCATTTGAGGAAATGGCAGCATCTACCGTGACGCGGCCGTCCCCGGGCAAGGACATGTCCCTGCCAAGGATATAAGTGCGCTGATAATTGTGTTGCTGCAGTGTCGCAGCTATGGGTGTTTCGTCAGGGAGCAGGGCAAGGGTTGCAGAGATGTAGTTGTCCAGCTGGTGCCAGTTTCCTATATCCGCAATTAGACCAAGGAGCAATCGCTGCCATATGGCTATTCCCACGGGAAGGCCAGATGTTCTGAAGACCGCGTTATAGGTCAGAAACGTAAGCTGGACATCCCTGCCGTCCCCCAGCCGCAGGGAATCGTAATCAACCCTGCCGTAAACCACTTGACGGGTGGGGGCTGAAGACGGCTCATGAGTAAAGATAACAGCAGGGTCGTTCCGAAACTCATTGAGTACCTCCGGGGTTACATCCCGCAGTGTTCCGGATTCGGTCTTAAGCGCGCCGTGTGCAATGTAGTCCCGGTAGAAATCAAGGAAGGGTTCCTGTCCCAAAGCAATATAAAAGCGTGGCGCGTGGCGCTTCAGGAGCGTCTCCTCCGAGGGTGTTGGCAGAGTATCGCGCGGCGGATATTTTTGATAGAAATCCTGAAACCCCTTAAGCATTGAAAACTGCTCATTACCCATGACTGTTAATGGCAGGCAGGTTACGATCATGACGATGCACCCAATGACAAAGCCTGTCTTAACTACATCGGAGTGCCCGGAAATAAGCGGACAGCCGGTGACATTCATTCCCTATGATAACAGGAAAAATGAGCGGGGGCGGGTTTGCTATCTGCATCTCTTCCAAAAAATAACTTGAGATATCAAGGTACTAAGGCCTGACCTTGAGTATATAGCAAACTGCTGTTCTTCTCTTTTTAATAGGGGATATTCACAGGTTTTTCATAATTTTACTCTATATTTAAAAATAAAGATCTATTCAAGGGCGCTTACTATATTCGGCATGAAGAAAAAGTATCCAGTACGGGTCGCGGTTGTATCAACTTTTCTGTTATGTGCTCCTTTGCTTTCCGCTCACGCAGGTGAGGATGTAACGTTCCTGCAGAAACAATATAAGGCGGGACAGCATCTGGTTCAAAAACTCTGTCTGAATTGTCATAACGAAGCATCTGTTTCACAGAACAGAGTGAAACCCTGGAGTACTATAATCGCGAAGGCAACACACAATGATTTTCACGATAAGGTTACCCAGGGGATTACCCCTGTCATGCCGGGATTTCCTGAACTCAGCAGGGACCAGACAACTGCCATGTATGCTTATCTCCAGAATAGGGACAAGGCGGTCAGTAAAAAAAGTGCTGTTTCTTCGAAGTCAAAAGCAGCTCCTTCAGGAGGCAATGCTCAGGTAACTGTCGCAGAGAGCGAACTCGAAAAAAACCTGAGCTCACAATTGCGGTGTCCGTGCTGCGGTAAGGCAGTGAAAGATTGCGCATGCGGTATGGTTCCGAAAATCAGATCACAAATCCGCGGGATGGAAAAGAGAGGCTTGGGGGAGCAAAAAATAAAGGATGTCCTTGCAGAGAAGTATGGCAACAAGATTCTTCCAATATCTGAAATTGATGAGACGCTCGACCCTGATCAATTTTACCAGGTGGCCAAGGCATATGATATCGCCAGGGATAACCCCGAGCTTCTGGAGAAGATTGTCTGTTTCTGCCCGTGCTACCGATCAGGTCATACCACCTTGCTTGACTGCTACAAGGATAAGCATGCGTCACGGTGCAATATATGCCTGGAAGAGGCGCTCCAGGCACAGGAACTCTGTGAGCAGGGGGTTGAAGATGATGAGGTAGTTCAAACAATCCATGAAAAATTCCGTCCTAAAATCAGTCCTGTTCAGAAAAATCGTGCAGTTAAATAACTGAGAAATATTGACAAGGGTTGGAAGAGTTTATGACTGGTTTTGTATATACAGCAGGTTTATTTTTATATCAAATGTCATTACTATAGGACGAACGAAAAAGAGTATAAAAATATGGAATAAAAATAGTGAATGAAAATGTTACGTATTGGGGGAACACGATGACAACCGAAACGGAAAGAACAGAAAAACTGGAAGAGCTGATCGAAAAGTATGAAATCCTTAAACAGGAAGTGATCCCGACAGAAAAGGAGCTCAAGGCTGAGATCCTTGCGGTAAAGAAGAAGATCATAGACAGGGTGAGGGCCAGGGTCAGTTTTACCGGGGATCCGCTTAAGGATTTAAGTATTTTCACGTTTGGCGGGGAATATAAAGATAATTATAATCAGCTTTTACACCTGAGAGACATCTTAAAAAACGCCGAAGGAGAATTCATGCTGATTCATGACACCAGTCATAATCTGATGATTAATGTAATGAAGGAAGCTGACCGGTGTTATATTCCTTTCCGCGTGGCAGCACTTGGTATTATCGACAGCAACCCGCTGGATGTCGGGTATGAGTACGATATTACCGGCGACAAGTATTATCTTAAATTGAGATTCCGTGACGGCGCCTATATCAGGGAATTAGAGGTGAAAGAACTTCCTAAACTCGATAAATGGCTTAAGGTGCTTCCCACGTTCAGGGGAAAGAGCGGAGGCTTTACAGAGACGCCAGAGCCGTTGAAGCTGGTATTGCCTGAAAAGGATTATCATGCTTCAGAGGAATATATCAGGCACATCTATGTTGGTTATCAGAAACCGGAGGATTCTTCCGGAAAGGTCAAATTAGATAGAAAGACCAAGAAACCATACTGGAGAGTCGCACCGGACCGGTTTGACGCGGGCAGGATTAAGATTGATGCTGAGCCCGTTGTTGAGATTTTTGAAGAACAGGAATTTCCCAAAAAGGTCTATAAGGTATTTGCCCTTTATATTGGAAACGAGCAGGTAATGAAGCGGGCAGGGCTGGGGCTGAAGGATTCGAATACCCTTCAGGAAATATATAGTCTTTTAAATTCCAGCATAGACAAAGCCCAAAACAAGACACTCATTTTTTAATCGGCTTTTTCGCTGCAAAAGAAAAAGAGGGCAATCTTGTATTTTGTGAATGTCTGATATAATTAGAAAACATCCCGTAAAGTCACAAAGTGACCACGGGACATTCCCGTAAAGTCACAAAGTGACCACGGGACATTCCCGTAAAGCTTACGCCACGGGACATTCCCGTAAAGTCACAAAGCGACCACGGGACATTCCCGTAAAGCTTACGCCACGGGATTAGAAAGGGGATAGGGCTATGACGTATGAAATGAATTGTGATTGCGGAAAGACCGTTTCTGTAGAAGCTGATAACAGGGAAGAGGCGATTGAGAAGGTGAAAGAGATTATGAATGAAGAGGCGATCAAGGAGCATATGGCAGTTGAACATCCCGGACAACCGGTTCCGCCGGTGGAGCAGGCACACGCAATGATCGATCAGTACCTGAAAGAGGCAAGTTAGGCTTTAACGATCCACGATCCATGATTTCTCCTGCCTGCCGACGGCAGGGATTTTGGACTCTGGCAAAGGGAAAAACAGCCATAAAGACAAAATTATGGAACTGGATTCCCCGATCAAGGCCTGTGCTCAACTCGATTGGGTATTGGAGAATGACAATTTCTTAAATAGAAGAATGACGTTTTTTTTCTGATCGCTAAACGCTATGCATTTATAAGGGGAGCATTATGAAAGAAGAAGATCTGAATGTTGAATTCTGTCTTGGCAAAGACAGTCCGGAAGCGTCGAATTATGCTGAACTCATAAAACACGAGGGGCATAAGATTCAGGTGGTGTCGTTCCCCCGCGGGACACAGATTGTAAAGGTTTCCATGGAATGTCTGACCTGCAACAAGGTGCTCATCGAGTACGACAATCCTGATTACGAGTTATAGCACTTTTATTTTGGAATGCTGAATTCGCCTGCCTGCCGGTAGGCAGGGATTGCGGATTTACGCTCTATGCTTGTATCGTGAGCCCTCCTGAGGCGGGTAAACTTGCCGAAGGATGCTAAACGCAATAAACTCCTCACCATCTCGCCCCGTGGTCGCTCTGCGACTTTACGGGATTTAATAATCCCGGATCTTATATCCAAATCGGGTTATCGCGTTCTCGATTGCCTCGCGCGTTGCCACGTCTTCATCATAGGTAACCGTTACCTTGCCGAGCGAGACATCTGCCTCTGATATCCCCTTGACTATCGAGAGTGAATTCTTTATGAGGTCAGTGCAGTGGCCGCAGTGCATGCCTTCAATATTTAATGTTTCTACTTTCATAAATCAGCTCCCTTGTCCATACTTTATGGATATACCCTACTGGAAGAAGATGAAGGAAAGATGAATCCGCCTGAGGCGGACAAGTCCGCCAAAGACAGGCACAGGAAAAGGCAGAGAAAGACAGGCACAGGAGAAAGCAGAAAAAGACAGGCACAGACATAGGTAAAGGCAAAGAAGAAGCAGGAAGAGAGAACACTGATTTACGATTTTGGATTTTGGAATTCGGATTTTGGATTTACGATTAAAGACGCTAATACGGAACTGGATTCCGGGTCTTAGCCGGGAATGACATTTTTATATATAGGCATGGCGATTTTTTCGCTGAACGCTATTTGCTTTTTGTCTTTTCGCTATGCGCTTTGCTCTCTGCACTATGCGGCTTACTCCTTACCCCTCACCCCCTTGTCCCGTGGTCGCTCAGCGACTTTACGGGATTGTCTTTTTTCTCTTGACAGTAAACGATCGTTCACCTTATACTGTTTTTATGACAAAAGACCTGAAA
>JBFGJU010000094.1:0-7215 GCA_041577035.1 Thermodesulfovibrionales bacterium
ATCTTCGGCTCAGTACCCGATGGCCTGATGAGCAGTCTCCCGCGTTCATTCAGCTTTTTTTCGGCCTTCCTGATTGACTGCTGTATTTCAGGTATTGATGATATATCCTTCTTTGTTCTGACCTCAATGTTCTGAAGCACCTGTGGGAAAAGCTTTATGCCGGACGCCAGCTTAGAGAGAGAAACATTCTTGACCTTCATCAGATTCAGAACCTGAACAGCTGTAATGGGACCGTCCCCGGTTGTATTTAAATCAAGAAATACAATATGCCCTGACTGTTCCCCTCCGAGATTGTAGCCGCCGTCCAGCATCTTTTCAACGACAAATCGGTCACCAACATTCGTTCGTATGAGCCCTATGCCGTGCTTTTGGAGATACTTTTCCAGACCCAGATTGCTCATGACTGTTGCTACCAGTGTTCCCTTCTTCAGCTGCCCTCTCATATCCATATCAACGGCACACATACCCATGATTCTATCTCCATCGACAAGTCTGCATTTTTCATCGCAAATGAGTGTCCGGTCACCATCACCGTCATGTGCGATCCCAACATCGGCCTTATGCATGCGAACGGCCTTTTGAAGCAGCTCCATATGTGTTGAACCGCAGTCTCTGTTGATATTCATACCATCAGGTTTATCATGGAGTGAAATAACGTCTGCTCCGAGTTCCCGTAACAGCCAGGGAGTGGTTTTATAGGCAGCGCCATTGGCTGAGTCGACTACCACCTTTATGCCTTCAAGAGTAGTACCCTTTGGAAGTGTCGATTTGATATATTCAATATAGCGACCCGTTGCATCATCAAGCCGGTACGCTTTTCCTGCATATTCTCCTTTTGGTCGGTGTTTAAACAATGATTCGTCAACAACAAGGTTTTCAATTTTCTTTTCGATTTCATCGGGAAGCTTAAATCCTTTGTCAGAGAAAAACTTTATACCATTGTCCTGAAAAGGATTATGAGAAGCGGATATGACAATGCCGGCATCAACACGCAACGTCCTCGTAAGAAACGCTATGCCGGGAGTTGGCAATGGACCGACCAGTGTCACATTCATGCCCATAGAACAGATTCCGGAAGTCAGGGCGCTTTCAATCATGTATCCGGAGAGCCTTGTATCTTTTCCAATAAGCACCATATTTCTTCCACGATGAAGCTTGTTCAGCACTTTTGCGGCGGCCATCCCGATCCGCAGCACGGTCTCAGGTGTCATGGGATGCTCGTTGATACGTCCCCGTATTCCGTCAGTTCCAAAAAGTTTCATCATTTTTTACCTATAACAGCAGTAACCTTCACTTTATTGGACTCCGGTTTTATATTAGCTCCCTGAGTATCAATATTCAACCTCTGAGAAGTTGTTTCCTTGGTACCGGTAATGTCCATTGGCTCTGTCCTTAATTCACGAATCTTCATTATTTCAGAACGCAATCCCTGAATAGAAAGCGTTGCCGGCTCCACACGGATGGTATTGACAGAATATCCCTTTTCAGGAAGTCCGGTAATAGTCGGCTTTATCTTGACTATTTTTACAGCAATTTCTTCCAGCCGAATCTGCAGGGATGAGGGCTGCACATTCATCACCTTTGCTGCGTAAGGCAGTTTAACATCTTGTTTTGAAATGTAATATGTTTTTTTCCCGGCATGTGCATTGCTCAGATCCACGAACACACTGACATCAGCTGGCTGTATTCTCTTAATCATGATCTCCTGCCCCCTTATTGTTACCTGAACAGTCTTGTTAGCATTGCTGGCAATACCCAATCCTACAGGAATGTCTTTAAATTCAATGGGAATCTCCAGAAATATTTCAGACTGACCCCGTGATGTTACGAAGAGCCATAAAAATATCGCAAGGAGAATGGCTGAAATCTTCAAGGCAAGATTATTAAGTAAGAGTTTTTTCATCTATCTTCCCTTCTTCGATGCGAATATTCTGTTCAATTTATCTCTGAGCGACAGCATATCAAGTTTTGTTTCCAGATCTTTCCCTATAGCGAGAGAAATTGCCCCTGTTTCTTCAGATATGATAATCGCTACTGCGTCTGTCTCTTCTGTCAGTCCCAGGCCTGCCCGGTGACGGGTGCCGAGTGACCTGCTGATCTCGGGACTGAGGGTGAGCGGGAGAAAGCATCCGGCAGCAGCAACCCTGTTACCCTCAATTATCACAGCTCCGTCATGAATTGGTGACGTGGGATGGAAAATACTCATCAGAAGTTCTCTTGAAACCTTGGCATCGAGCGGTGTACCAACTTCTACAAAATCCTTCAGACTGGTTTCTCGTTCCACTACGATAATTGCTCCGATTTTTCTGTTTGCCAGTGAAACAGAGGCACGGACAATCTCTTCGAGAGATTTCAGCTCTTCTGCGGTTGTGAATGAAGACAGAAATTGCGCTTCGCCCATTTGCGCAAGGGCCCTCCGGATCTCTGGCTGGAACAGAACAATAATCGCGATAACAATCTGAGCCCAGAAACTCTGTACGAGCCAGTCGATGGTGTACAGTTCGAGATAACGCGAAGCGAGAGAGGCAAGGAGGAGTACCATGAGACCAATGAGCATCTGCGCGGCTTTTGTTCCCTTGACGATCAGGAGTAACCGGTACAGAATCAGCGACATAACACTGATATCAAGAATATCAAGTATCCATCTATGCTCTCGTAAAAATTCCATCATTTGGATTATGCCATTTTTATTATTATATATTAAGCAGTTACAAATTGCATGGTTTATATTTTGTATTGATATCGCATGCTCTATTTGGTCGCTAGAGATCATCCCGAAACAGGATATCTATCCAACGGGACAAGCAGAGAGCACAGAGAATAGTTTATGAATTCCTGAGAGGGAAATTCATAAACTGATATCATCCTTCGGGAATAAAAAGTCTTATAGGAATTAATGAAGTGTTTAAAGCTTCCATGAATGCTGGTTATAATTGAGCAAAGCGAAATGAGGTTTGTACTGATTTATCCTCTCAAGAAATCAGCACAAAAAATAACTCTGTGTTCTCTGTGGACTCTGTGAGGGAAAAAAATCATAAAAAATGCCACTTACGATCTGTCCCCTTTACCTATACTTAGTCTACGCCTGCTGCTTATTCTTCTATTTCCCGTACCCTGTGTTGGTGGTAGGCGTCTCTGACAGCAATATATGGGTCAAATGCTTCCATTGTGAATTTTTCGTATTCCCCCAGCACGAGTGAACTTCTATTTACCCGGTCACCTGCCTTGATAGCGATTCGATCAGAAGAAGGGTCAATATAACTTATCGGGTCGAGGAAATGGTCACCAGCCTTTCCGACTGCATCACGCATACTCGAAGGTCCGAGGATTGGCAGATTCAGATAAAAAACTGGCCCCAGACCCCAGACACCGAAGGTCTGGCCCAAGTCTTCATCCTGCATGGGGAGGCTCATCTCCTCTTTGGCATAATCCCTTAATCCAAGAACACCGCCGGTTGTGTTCACTAACAGGCGAAGCAATTCATTGCCAGCAGACTTTACTTTAAATTGCAGGAGATTGTTCACAAACCGTACTGGTGTTGATATATTATTAAAGACATTGCGGAAGGCAATTCTAAATCCTTCAGGCAGAATGAAAGCATACGTTTCCGTTATTGGCTTCAGTACAATATAATAGAGCTTATCGTTAATAAAAAAGAATAAACGGTTTACCGGTTCTATCGGATCCGCTATGATGTCGTCTTCAAAATCTTCAGGTTCTTCTTCTGCTTTTTTGAGTACTTCACCAACTGGCTGACGAGTCTGGCTGAGAAAAACAGGATCTGATTGATTAGAGGCATTGTCTGTATAAAGCCTCTTTAGAGGTTCAGGAGTTAGATGCACCGTGGTAAGGAGAAAATCTGGTAAGATTAGATCACCGGCGTTTTGGTTTGGATCTAATGAAGAGGAACCATCTGCAAAAACAGGACTTATAGCAGTCATTAACAATAGCAATACGGGAAATATGAAACGAATTTTTTTCATAACAAGACCCCTTTGCGTTACATAATGGCGATGTTTTCAATAATACCTTGAAAACGTACGAAAGACAACCCCTCAATTCTACCCGCTAATCGCTAACTGCTCATTGCTGAGTGCGGCTACTTGTTGAGTATCTTCGCTGCGTCTTTCGCAAAATAGGTGAGAATGAGATCAGCGCCGGCACGCTTGATCGAGGTGAGAATTTCTATCATGATGCGTTTTTCATCAATCCAGCCGAGCTTTCCTGCAGCCTTAACCAGTGAGTATTCGCCGCTTACATTATAAGCAGCAACCGGTACGTCAAAGAAATCTCTGGCATCAGAAACAACGTCAAGATAGGAGAGGGCGGGCTTAACCATGATGATATCGGCTCCTTCCTCAATATCAAGTTCTATTTCTTTCATCGCTTCTCTTCTGTTTGCTGGATCCATCTGATAGGTGCGGCGGTCGCCAAATTCAGGAGTTGACTCAGCCGCCTCCCTGAACGGGCCGTAAAAGGCTGAAGCATATTTTGCCGCGTAACTCATGATGGGGATATCAGTAAATCCCCTCTGATCAAGTGCGATGCGGATAGCTTCGACCCTGCCGTCCATCATGTCAGAAGGGGCAACCATGTCAGCACCCGCCTGTGCGTGCGACACAGCTTCTTTCGCAAGGAGTTCAAGCGTGGGATCATTCTTTACGTCGTTTTTTTCGATTAATCCACAGTGTCCATGACTGGTATATTCACACAGACATACATCGGTGATAACAAACAGCTCAGGGACTTTGTTTTTTATGGCTTTGACAGCTTTTTGAACCGGACCCTTTGGATCATAAGCGCCTGAAGCTTTTTTGTCCTTGTGTTCTGGAATGCCGAAAAGGATAACCGCGGGTATTCCCAGTGAATAAATCTCTTTAGCGTGCCTTACTACTCTGTCAACGGACTCCTGAAAACACCCGGGCATGGACTTGATAGCCGTGCGGATATTTCTGCCGTATGTAACGAAGAGGGGATAAATAAAATCATCAGGAGACAGTGAGGTTTCCCTCACCATTCTCCTGATGGATTCATTCTTCCTGAGTCTTCTTGGACGTTGGAACGGAAACATCCCCTGTTATTCCCTTATCCGCACGAACTGCAACCAGAGTCTTTGCATGAAGGCGCTTCCGTGCTGTTAATAACAAAGCCTTCACCTTCATTGGTCTTTATGTAGTCGATCTCCTTGTTGTTCAAACTTGATGCTGCTTCCTTATCAATAAAGATTTTTAATCCGTTTTCTTCAATTGTCTCATCATTTTCTGCAGCGTTTTCGTTTATATCAAGGCCATAGCTTGGACCGCAACACCCTGAACCATGCATAAATATTTTGAGACCCCAGTCTTCTTTCCCTTCTTTTTTCAATATCGCCTTAGCCATATCTGCCGCAGCTTCCGTAACTTTTAACATGCAATACCTCCATTTTTTTAATCAATTAAGAATACGGCATAATTTCGGTAAAAAGCAAGCTTGTGGTCTCAATGACTCAAACGTAAAATACCCTTGACAGGATACGTAATATAAACAATAATTATCCTGACGGGGCAAAATAATTATAGTAAGTTGAGCAGAACAGCTTAAAGGTATCATTGCGATTAATGAGGGTGAGGTGCTGTCGAAGAACACCGAATTTCGAGGGGCAGCTGCGTGACCGGGAAATACAACAATTAAATCCATTTTTCCTGAATACCATGGAACTTTTTTTATGGGAAGGTAAGTATTGACGCATCTGTTTAAGGCATTAGTCCTTGGCGTATTCATCGGCATCATAGGGCTCGTGATTGCCCTCATTCCATTCGGGCTTGCTCTAGAGGAAGATGCCGGGCTAACCGTATTATTCAAAATGAGAGGAGCCAGACAAAATCCTTTGGATGTTGTAGTCATAGGCCTTGATAAACGGTCTGCTGAAAAGATGAATCTGCCGCCTGATATCGATGAATGGCCTCGTTCAATCCATACGAATATTATTGAGACATTGGCCAGACACAATGCTGCAGTTATCGCCGTAGACATATTTTTTGCCAAATCCCATTCGCTGAAGGATGATACCTTATTTGCGGACTCTATCAGAAAAGCGCGTAGCGTGGTTCTGGTTGAGTCTCTGGTAAGAGAGAAAAAGCCTTTAACTGACCAGAACGGTATTACTGCCGGGGATGTAACTATTGAAAAGAATATGCCTCCGATTTCACCGCTAGCGTCTTCCTCTGTAGCACTCGCGCCATTTCCACTTCCCAAAGTTCCGGTTAAAATCAGTCAGTACTGGACGTTTAAAACTGCTGCCGGTGATACCCCGACGCTCCCTGTTATAGCATTCCAGATCTTCGCTTTTGACGTATATGAGGATTTCATCCGATTACTTGAAGCTTCAATGCCATCCCTGCCTGTTCACATCCCGAAAACCAGAAATGAGCTCATAAAAAACCGCACCGTTGTATCGACGGTGAAGTCTCTCAGGAATATATTCTTAACCCATCATGAAATTGGAGAAAAAATGCTGCAGGAGATGCAAACCTCAAAAATTCTCTCTGTTAACAAGCGAAAGAAACAGGTTATAACATCACTTATAAAAATGTATCAGAGCGCAGACAGCCAGTATCTCAATTTCTACGGCCCTCCGAGAAGTATCACGACCATTCCTTTCCTCCAGATCCTGCAGGCAGACGAAAAGACGTCTGGTGCACTGCAGGGAAACTTATTCTCAAATAAAGCGGTTTTTATTGGATCTTCAGAAGCTGAGCAGTCAGCACAGAAAGATGGTTTTTATACGGTATTCTCACAGCCGGATGGACTGGATATCAGTGGGGTTGAAATCGCAGCCACCGCGTTTGCAAACCTGTTGGAAGACACGCCGATAAAGCCTCTTCGGTTCAGCATATATCTCATGACGCTTTTTCTCTGGGGTCTGGTCATTGGTATTTCCTGCCGTTTACTCCCTGCACGAATGTCATCACTGTTTATCGTTGGTGCCAGCGGGCTCTATCTGGCAATGATATTTTATTTGTTTAAGAACAATGGCACATGGTGTCCGCTTATGATTCCCTTATTCATACAGGCTCCCATAGCTCTGTTGAGCTCCCTGGCATGGAAGTATTTTGATGCCAGTAAAGAACGCACTAAGATCAGAAAAGCATTTGGCTATTACCTGCCTGATAACATAATCGATAATTTAGTGGATAATATCGCTGATGTCAGAACGAGCAGTCAGTACGTATACGG